>WRAA01000147.1 GCA_009780445.1 Defluviitaleaceae bacterium | reverse complement strand
GCGTACTGGATTTCGTCAATTAAAACAGGGGGTGTGTAGCGTTGCATAAAAAGCGCGGGGTCTTTTTGTGCCATAATGCGTACATCCGGGTCATCAAGGGTCACATACTTGCGCGAATCATCCGCAAGCTGCTTAAGAAGCGTGGTTTTCCCTACTTGGCGAGGCCCGGTTACTAACAGTACAGGAAATGTTCTTGATATTTTTAATATCGAACCTTCAATGGCTCGTTTTATATACACAGCACACCTCATTATCTGACTATTCTAAAATATGAATTTATTATAGTCTGCTTCAATAAATTTTGCAAGCAAATTTTTCCCTACAAAGTATAACTTGAGTAGCCGGGGACATAAGGTTATAATGAAGGTCAATGCTAACGAAGGGAGAGGGCTTATGCCAAACAACAAATCCATCGCCATTTATTCCCGTAAATCCAAGTTCACGGGCAAGGGCGAGAGCATCGACAATCAAATTGAACTATGTAGGCAGTATATCCGCACACATTATACCGACTACGATGACGCAAACACGCTGGTCTTTGAAGATGAAGGTTTTTCCGGTGGCAACACTGAACGGCCAAAATTCAAGAAAATGATGGCGGAGGCAAGGGGTAAAAAAATTCCGGCTATCGTGTGCTATCGTCTTGACCGCATCAGCCGCAATATTGGCGACTTTGCCAAGCTCATTGAGGAATTAGATGGGCTGGGTGTTTCCTTTGTTTCGATTAAAGAGCAATTCGACACATCATCCCCAATGGGTCGCGCCATGATGTATATTTCATCTGTGTTCTCCCAATTGGAAAGAGAAACTATTGCCGAGCGTATTCGTGATAATATGCACGAGCTTTCCAAGACAGGTCGCTGGCTGGGCGGGATTACCCCAACGGGATATGTTTCGGTGAGTGTGGAAAATGTGACCGTGGACGGCAAGACAAAAAAAGCCTGTATGCTGGGGACTATTCCGGAGGAAGCAGAAATTGTGAAATTTATCTTCGCTAACTTTTTGCGGAATAACTCCCTCACGAAAACGGAAACTCTTTTACTTAACAACGGTTACAAAACCAAAAACAACAAGCTGTTTACGCGATTCGCGATTAAAAACATCCTCACCAATCCGGTGTATATGATGGCTGACGAAACCGCATACCATTATCTGCGGGAATGCGAAGTTGACTTGTTTGCCGAAGAAAGGGAATTTAACGGCAAACGTGGGACTATGGCATACAACCGCACCATTCAAAAGCCGGGAAAAACTACGGTGATACGACCCATCAATGAGTGGATTGTTGCGGTGGGTAAGCACGAAGCCCTAATCAGCGGAGAGGATTGGATAAAGGTGCAGGAAAAGTTGGGGCAAAACAGCTCCAAGTCATACCGCAAGCCACGCAGTAATGTGGCGTTGCTTTCGGGTTTGCTGTTTTGCGAATGCGGCGATTATATGCGTCCGAAGTTAAGCAAACGAAAAAATTCACAAGGCGAGTTAATTTACACCTATCTATGCTCCATGAAGGAAAAAAGCCGAATGCACAACTGCCAAGGGAAAAACGTTAATGGCAATATGTTGGATGCGGCTATCTGTGAAGAAGTGAAACGCTTAAACGGAGATGATTCAGAATTTGTCAAGCAGCTTGAAATTGGTAAGAAGCAATTGGAAGATAACCACGATGAATACGGTGAAAGTCTAAAGCACTTACGGGCTGAACTTGCGGAAAGTGAAAAAGAAATTGCCGGGTTGGTATCAACCTTGGCAAAAGCCGCCGGGACGCCCTCCGAGGATTACATCATAAAGCAAATCGACGAACATCATAAAAAAATTGAAGCCTTCAAATCGCGCATTGGCGAATTGGAAGGCTTGACGGCAACCCATGCACTTTCGGATATCGAATTTGACTTGTTACGCCAACTGTTGAGTAATTTTTCATCAACCCTTGACCACATGGAAATTGAACAAAAACGCGCCGCCTTGCGTTCTTTTATAAAGAAAATTGTATGGGACGGCGAAAATATTCATGTATTCTTTTTTGGCTCAGAAGATAAAGGGGATATTGAGCTGCCCGGTTGCTCTGATGGGACAAATATCCCATATGGTAAAAATAGCAAATGAAATACTCATGTTCCTTCGTTCGTCCAAGAAGTACAGCAACGACATCTACTTGCAGGAGCCGATAGGCATTGACAAGGAAGGCAACGAGGTCACGCTGGAGGATAAAATTGCTGAAATGGAGATTCTGTCCTTAGTACATAAGATTCCCGCTGTTGCATAATCGCCGGTTTTGGTATATGATATAGCGTAGCGTAGCATGAGTATTAACATTTGGAGGACGTAGGCATGGGAATTTTCGGCACGGTTGTGAGGGGCGTGAAGGCTCCGATTATCCGCCGCGGCAGTGACTTGGTGCAGATTGTGGCCGACAGCATGGCACAGGCCGCGGAGCAGTCCGGCGAAAGCATAGAGCAGGGCGACATTGTTGCGATAACGGAATCCGTAGTTTCCAAGGCGGAGAACAACTTTGCGGAGCTGGACGTTATAGCGGAGGATGTCCGCGCGAAGTTGGGCGGCGGCGCGGTTGGCGTCCTGTTCCCGATCCTTTCGCGCAACCGCTTCGTGAACATCTTGAAAGCGGTCTGCGCGGGGGCGGAGAAGGTGTACGTACAGCTTTCGTACCCCTTTGACGAAGTGGGCAACCCGCTGATGGACGACGAATGTTCGGACGAAGTTCTGGATCGTCTGCGCGAGATGTCGGGCGGCGCAGCCATTCCGATAGGCGAGTTCCGCAAGGTGGCCGGGGAGTATCGGCACAGGTTCACAGGGCTGGACTACGCCGCGGAATATGCCGCTGTGTGCGGCAACGTAGAGGTTGTTGTGTCCAACGACCCGCGGCACATGCTCCGGCTGACGAAGAACATACTTGTCGCGCAGGTACACGAAAGGTTTCGGACAAGGCGGCGTCTGCTAAAGGCCGACAGCACGGCGAATGTGCGCACGCTCTGCGAAATAATGGACAAGCCCCTGCGCGGCAGCGGCTACAACCCGCAGTTCGGCCTGCTGGGCAGCAACCTCTCGACAGATTCGGAACTGAAACTCTTCCCGCGTGACAGCGAGACATTCGTGCGCAAGCTGCAAGAAAGGTTCGTGCAGCAGCTGGGCCATTCGCCGGAGATACTGGTATACGGCGACGGAGCTTTCAAGGATCCGGTGTGCGGAATATGGGAGCTTGCCGACCCTGTGGTCTCCCCGTATTACACAAGCGGGCTGGACGGCAGCCCCAACGAGATAAAGCTCAAGTACCTTGCGGAAACGCTGGACGACGCAGACATAGAGGCCAAGGTGCGCGAAGCCATCTCGCAGAAGGGCCGCACCAACAACTTTACGCAGGGCACAACCCCGCGGCGTTTCCACGACCTTGTGGGCAGCCTGTGCGACCTGACAAGCGGCAGCGGAGACAAGGGCACGCCGCTGGTCTGGATCAAGGGCTACTGGAATGACTACACATGTATATAAATCAGCGTGAAGTGGCCGTGGCGGCCCTAACAGACATTATGGACGGCGGCGCGTACAACAATGTGACGCTCCGCAAGGCCTTGGCGCGGAACAACGCGCTAAGCCGACAGGACAAGGCCTTTGTGACGGAGATCGTAAACGGCGTGCTGCGCAACCTGCTCTACCTCGACAGCGTGCTCAACAGCTTCTCGACGACAACCACGGCCAAGATGAAGCCTCTTGTGCTGAACATCCTGCGCACGGCGGTCTACCAGATGCTGTTCATGGACAAAACCCCGGACTTCGCCGCCTGCGACGAATCTGTGAAGCTTGTGAAGAAGCGCGGGCTGGCCGGGCTTGCGCCCTTTGTGAACGGCGTGCTTCGTAATGTGGCGCGGAACAAGGGCGGGGTTTCGCCAAACGAGACCACGCCAAGCGGAATATGCGCCAAGTATTCATACCCGCGCTGGCTCTTCGACTATTGGCGCAAGCACTACGGCTTCGAGACCGCCGCGAAGATCTGCCGCGGACTGCACAGGCCGCCCGCCGTCACCATCGCCGTAAACACCCTGCGCACAAACAAAGCTGATTTAGCGCGGGAACTGCGCGAAGAGGGCGTGAATGTGCGCGACGGCTTCTACCTCGAAAACTCGCTGATGCTCTCCGGCACGTCGGACATGTCTGGGCTGACGGCCTTTCGCGAAGGCCGGTTCTTCGTGATGGACGAGGCCTCGATGCTTGCGGCGTTGGCTGTTTCGCCTGATGAGGGGCAGATTGTGCTGGACGTATGCTGCGCGCCGGGCGGCAAGGCGTGCTACATGGCGTGTCTGGGCGCGGACAAGGCGCGGATACAGGCCTTCGACATCCACGAGCATAAAATTTGGCAGACGCAGGACACTCTGGAGCGTCTGGGTCTAACCTCGGTTACGGTGTCCGTCGCGGACGCGACGGTGTTCGACCCTGCGCTGGAAGCCTGTGCGGACCGCGTATTGCTGGACGCGCCCTGCTCCGGCCTTGGCCTCATCCGCAAGAAGCCCGAGATCAAGTACCGCAGAACCATGAAGGACGTGAACGAACTGGCGGATCTGCAGCGCAGGATGCTGGCCAACGTATCGCGCTACGTGGCACCCGGGGGCGTGCTGGTCTATTCGGTATGCACCGTATCGCCCAAGGAGTGCGAGGGCATGGCGGACTGGTTCGCGGCGAATTTTCCCTTCGACGCGGTGCCGGTAGGTGCCGGCGCGGCGGGCAAGCCGGGCATTGCCACAACGCCGCAAGGCCACATGCACATATTCCCCACGGCGGAGGAAGCTTCGGCGGACGGCTTCTTCGTGGCGAAGTTCAGGCGGAGGGGCGCGCAATGACCGACATACTCTCCATGACCTTGGCCGAGGCCGAGGCCTTCGCCGTGTCCCTGGGCGAGAAGCCCTTTCGCGGGCGGCAGCTCTTCGCGCAGCTGCACAAGCGGCTGGCCGCGTCCTTCGCAGACTGCACGGATATCCCGGCTTCCATGCGCCAAGAGCTGGCAAACCGGGCATACATCTGCGTTCCGCGCGAAATCCGTCAAATTTCTGATGAGTTTCGCGCAAAGAAGTACTTGTTAGAATTCGAAAAAGACATTATAATAGAGAGCGTACTAATGACGTCGGACTACGGAACGACCCTGTGTGTTTCGAGCCAGGCGGGTTGCCGCATGGGCTGCACCTTCTGCGCGTCGGCAATCGGCGGGCTTGTGCGCAACCTAAGCCCGGGCGAGATGCTGGCTCAGGTGTACTACGCCGTGCGCGAAAGCGGCGTTCCGCTGACCAACATCGTGCTGATGGGCTGCGGCGAACCCTTCGACAATTACGACAACGTGGTCAAGTTTCTGGAACTTGTCAGCTGCACGGAAGGCATGGGGCTTGGCCGGCGCAACATCACGGTATCCACATGCGGCATTGTGCCGCGCATTATCGACTTTGGGCGGC
>WRAA01000146.1 GCA_009780445.1 Defluviitaleaceae bacterium | reverse complement strand
GCCATACGTCGTCAGTGTCAAACTTGCGAACCACAAGGGTTCGCGGCGTTTGCCACTTCCTAGTCTAGCGAAAAAATCACTCGAAAATCCGCCGGAAGCGGGTTTTCAAACACGCCCTAAATCCTTATTCGAATATTTCACTGCGCGACGGCACGGATTGCAGTGCGCCCTTGCGGCTTGCGGTGATGGCGGCGGACTTGGCGGCCATGTTGATGGCTCTGAGTATGTCCATATCCTTGGCCAGGGCATAGGCTAGGGTGGCCAGGAAGGAATCCCCCGCCGCGGTGGTGTCCATCACCTCCAGGCCGTGATAAGCTTCATAGGCCTGGAGACCCTGTTCGTTTAGCAAGAAGCCGCCCTCCTCCCCCTTTCTCACCAACACGTTCTCAAAGCCCAGCTCCATCAGGTTCCGCGCCTTCGCGGCTATATCCTCCGGCCCGGGTACGAACACACCCAGCTCATCCTCGCTCGGCGCGATGAGATAGGTGCCTTGCAGCTGATTGAAGTCAAGCGCAGTGGCCGACGCGGGATCCAGGATCAGGCGTATGCCGCGCTCACGGCAGATCCCGGCGATGTGGTAGACCGTGGAAAGCGGTATGCCAAGCTGTACGATACAATAGGCCACACCTTCGAACAGGCGTATACGCCGCCCGATAACTTCGGCCGACACAAAGTTGTTCGCCCCGGGGTTCAGCACCATGTGGCTTTCTCCCTCGTCTCCTACGTATATGTAGGCCGCGCCCGTCGGCACGCCCGCCACCATCTCTATGCCGCTGATGTTAACGCCGTATTCGCGCAGACGCGCCACTATCGCCGGGGCGTGTTCATCCCCGCCCAGGCAGCCTATCAGCACGACATCACCGCCGAGCCGCGCAATGGCCGCGGCCTGGTTCGCACCCTTTCCGCCGTAGCAGATCTGCACGCCGCGGGCGATAATGGTCTCACCTTCCTTGGGAAGATGCGAAACATTCGCGATATAGTCCACATTTACGCTGCCGATTATCAATATCTTCTTCATGTCCACCCTCTCCCCTAAAGTTATACCCGTATGTCAAGCGATGCCCGCTTGATCTCGCTGAAGCTTACTTTCGCGCCGTCTGTCTGCGGCTCCTTGTGCAGCAATGTGAAGGCCTCGTCCGTTTCGCGATAGCTTACGGCCTCCAGCCGATAATCCAGAGCCTCCAGCGCGGTGCCAAGCTCCGAGAGATGTTCGGCCACGTGCCGGCGCACATCTTCGCTCTCCAGCCGGAACTGACAGCTAAGCGCGCGCCCCTGTTTCAGCACATACGCCTCAAAACGCCCCATTCCCGAGGTGTCGATAGCCACGAGCGCGCTGACATAACCTCCGGTGCGATCCTTCTTGTGCTTGTCGCGAAATACATACAGCTCCGCGCCCGTGTTGTCGCCGGCCGCCATCAGCGGTATCTGGGCGTAGAAGTTGTTGCGCATCTGCGCCACAAAGTCCAGATTATCACAGATCGCGGCAAGCGCGGACATCACCTTCGCGCCGGCGGTAGTTTGGGTCTCCCCGCTTTGCGCCAACACACTCCGCGCAAGCTCGAAGTTCGCGCGTGTCTCGTTCAGGTAGCCGTCCATGTATTCCGCAAGGGATACGCCGCCGTTCGGCACAAAGCTTAACTTCTGCATCAGAGCCTCGGGCGTGTTGCTTGCGCCGGACGGCGCCGGCTCTCCGCGCCCAAGGCCTAAGCTGTTCAGCATACGGGCGGCCTGCGCCTCATCCCCCGCGAACAACGTTGCGACAGCCAGCGACACAACGAATAACGGCCGCGTATTCTCAAATACGGCCGCGCCCGCTCCCTGCATTATCTGCCGCAGAGACAACGCAAGCCTTGCCGTGTCCGCATCCCCCGCGGCGGCGGATGAGTTCAGCAGGGCGAGTATCTGCTCCCGGTTCGCCTCCGCGGCTTGCACAAATTCTGTACGCGCCTGCGCCGCCGACGCCACCTGTACCCTCATCTCCGGCAGAGCGTCATAGAGCCTCTGCGAAAGCTGTGTCGCGCCGGGTTCCTGCATGTTATGGTTCGCAAAGGCTTGCACCAGCACCCCGTCGGCTTGCTGTACGCCGCCGGGGCGTGCGATTTTGGCGGTTGCCGTGTCGGCAAGCTGCGCGGCAAGCTCCGCCTGTGTCAACGCGGACTGCCCGTGCAGCAGTATCGCGGTCAGCTTCTGCCCCATCGAGTTTTGTTCAACCGCACCCTGCCCGGCTCCGCCCGCGCCCATCTCGCCCAAGCCCTGCACAAGCTCCGCCAGCTGCGCCCCGATCTTGAACTGCCCGCTAAGCACAGCATCCAGCGAAGCCGTAAGGCGCGGCGTGATCGGCATGTCGTGTTCCATGAAGAACAGCACGCGCTCCAGCATCCCCGCGCCCATCAGACGCTCGCCGCGGCTCATGGCCAGCATGTTCTCGCGTGTGACGGGGGTTTGGTTCTCCAGCAGGAGCCGCGCGATGTTCGTGTTTTCGGTATTTGCGGTTATGCCGATGGACGCAAGCGCGTCCTTGATGGCTATGGAGTTGCGCACGTCATAACCCTTGGCGTGCAAGGACAGGATAAGCTCCCCGCCCTCGCCGCGTGTGGCGGTGAATGTGTGCGTCTCGCCTATCCTTGCGTCAATGCCCGCCGAATCCGCCGCCAGCCTTCCGGTTATCAAGGTTCCCGTGGAAGTCTTGATCGTTACCGCGTCCCGCCGGATGTCCACTATCTTGGCGCGCACCTCGTTCTTGTGTTCCGCCGCCGCGGGTGATCCGCCTGTGGCAGGCTGTCTCGTGCGCTGTAGGTTTTGCGCGTTCTTAACTTCCATGGTTGTCTCCTGGGGAACTGTTTTAGGATCATATCATATTTCGTGTCAGCCGTGAATACACTGTATGACAATACAGGTTCTCGACTCAGGAGGTTGTGTATGAATATATTCGGTATCAACCAGCGCGAGCTACAGGCGCAGGAAGATGACGCAGATAGTCTGGTGTTTGAAATGGTTGCGGAAACCGCGTCCGCCAAGAAGGCCTGGGTGGCGCAGCTGGAGATGATGATGGAGCGCGAAGCCGACAAAGACACGCGCGAAACCCTGCGCCAGCTGCGGCTGGACGAGTTGAAGCACATCAGGATCCTTGGCGGCCTGCCCGGTTCCGCCGGGGTTATCGCCGCGTCGGCACAGGCTGCCCGCCCGGAAAACATCATCGGCTACAGCCGCGCCGCAAAGCTAAAGCTCAAGAGCGCGGAATTTGTGCGGCGCGTATACTACAACTTCCCGGACACACCCACGCGCGATTCCCTCTTCGAAATCATCTGCGACGACACCAACAACGCCATACGCTTCGCCCTTTTGTCCTCCGAACGAATGTAACAGGCCTGCTCGCTATACGTCGCTATACGTCTCCATCCTGTCCAGCAGCTCCTCAAAGACCTTCATGGCCGCTTCGATAGGCCGCGGGCTGCTCATGTCCACCCCGGCGGCTTTCAGCAAGTTGATGGAATAGTCGGACGACCCGGCGGCCAGGAACTCCAGATATGCCTGCACCTTGCCCGCGTCGCCGGCAAGGATGCCCCGCGAAAGAGCCAGAGCCGCGCTCATTCCCGTGGCATACTGATAGACGTAGAAGCCCATGTACATATGCGGTATGCGCGACCATTCATACGCTATCTCACTGTCGTGTACCACGCCGCCGCCATAGTAGTCCCTGTTCAGCGCGGCGTAAGTTTCGCAGAGGCTTTCGTGCGTTAGGGGGCTGCCGGCGGCCACTTCGTCGTGTATACGCTTCTCAAACTCGGCCAGCATAGTCTGCCTGAATATTGTTCCGCGTATGCCCTCCAGAGATTCATTCACGAGATAGGCCAACATCTTCCTGTCGTCCGTGGTGTTCATCATGTAGTTCAGCAGCAGGGTCTCGTTCACCGTGGAAGCCACTTCGGCTACAAATATGGTGTAGTTGCTGTAGATGTGAGGCTGTGCCGTGTTGGAGTAATGGCTGTGCATCATGTGCCCTACTTCGTGGGCAAGTGTCAGCACGTCGCCTATGGTGCCGTCGAAGTTCATCAGCACATAGGGGTGCGCGCCGTACATTCCCGCGCAATACGCGCCGCCAGCCTTACCTTCGTTTTCGTATACGTCGATCCAGCCTTCGTTCATTGCGCGGCGCACCACATCAACATAGTCCGCGCCCAGCGGAGCCAGAGCCCGAAGAAGCACGTCCTTTGCGTCCTGCCACGAAATCTTCGTGTCCGCCTCCTTGACGATCGGCGTATATATGTCGTAGAAATGCAGTTCCTCAAGGCCGAGGAACCTTCTGCGTATGTCCAGATATCTGTGCATCAGGCCGTTGTGCTTGCGCACAGTGTCCACCAGATTCGTGTACACCTGCACGGGGATGTTAAAGCCGGACAGGGAGCTTTCCAGCGCACTGCCGTACTTGCGCATATTCGCGTAGAATATATTACGCTTCACCCATGCGTTAAGGTTCGCCGCAAGGGTGTTTTTCTGTCTCACATAGGCCGCGTAATACTTCGTAAACGTCTCGATACGGATGGCACGATTCTGCGATTCCATCAGACCCTTGTAGCGTCCGTGGGTCAGCTCGATCTCCCCGCCTTCCCCCGCCACTGTGCCGAACTTCATGTCGGCGTTGTCGATCATGCTGAATATGGTGTCGGGCGCGTCGGTCACTTCCTGCGCCAAGGCCAGCACCTCTTCGATCTCCGGCGAAAGCACGTGCGCCTTCAACCGCCATATGTTGTCCAAATAAAACGCGTAAAGCTTCGCGCCCTCGTGTTCCTCCAGTCTCCGGCGCAAGCTTTCTTCGTCCAAACCCAGTATCTCCGGCACGATAAAACTCTGCGCCGCGCCAAGCCGTGCCTGCAAACCTTCGAACCTGCTCTCCATTGCGGCATAGGTGCTGTTTGCCGTGTCCTCGCTGGACTTCAGCAGGGCATAGAGCCATAGCAGACCCGCCCGCCGGTCCAGATCGTCGCACAGGCGCAGACACTCCAGCAGTTCTTCCACCTCGCCCAGCCTGCCCCGAAAGGCCGCCGGCTTCGTTAGCTCTTCGCCAAGCGCGTCAAACTCCCGCGCCCAGTCCTCGTCCGTCGCAAACACATCCGCCGTGTTCCACTTATACTCATCCGCGACTTCACAACGCTTCTGTATTCTCTGCTCCATAACTGCCTCCAAAGCTCCTGTCTAATGCTATACTATATTCCGTAGCCGACAATTCAGCTAGGAAAATTATAACACGAATGGAATGCGATTTGAATAGTTATTTTCAACATTTTTCAAAACTTAGTGCCTGACCCTTAGGGCGTGTTTGAAAACCCCATTTCGGCGCATTTTCGGCAAATTTTCCGCCGTGCGTCGTCAGCTTTTTCCTACGCTGACGCTCCGGATGCTAGTACCTTGCCAATACTAAATCTGTGGGTATAGTCTGTACAACTTAATTCTCGCTTGATCTGTTGTAAATTGCCATTTTATCGGTGTGCGTTTGAGGTTGTATTCCGTTGTCCATG
>WRAA01000145.1 GCA_009780445.1 Defluviitaleaceae bacterium | reverse complement strand
TTTTCGCTAGACTAGGAAGTGGCAAACGCCGCGAACCCTTGTGGTTCGCAAGTTTGACACTGACGACGTATGGCGGAAAAAGCACCGAAAATACGCCGGAATGGGGTTTTCAAACACGCCCTACGGCCTGACGTAGGGGTTGTGTTCAATCTCGTGGCCGATTGTTGTGGGCTGCATGTGGCCCGGGTACACCGTGGTGCCGGGCGGCAGGGTATAGAGCTTGGTACGCAAGCTTGCCTCCATCACTTGGGAGTCCCCGCCGGGCAGATCCGCGCGCCCGACGGATTCGCGAAACAGGGTGTCGCCCGTGAACACAAGCTCTTCCGCTTCGTTGTAGAAGCACACACAGCCCGGGGTATGCCCGGGCGTGGTTATCACACGCAGAACCGCGCCGCCTACGCTTACGGTGTCGCCGTCGGCAAGGGTGATGTCGGGGGTCACGGAGAAGTCAGTCTTTAGTGCTTGCTTGGAGAGGTTCAAACCGGGGTCGGCAAGCAGGGGGCATTCGTCCGCACCCGCCGCTATCTTCGCGCCCGTAAACTCCGCGACGTCATATACGGCCATGATATGGTCGAAGTGGCCGTGGGTCAGCAGGATGCGGCCAACCTTGATGCCGTGTTCACGCAAAAAAGCGATAATCTTGTCAGAATCACCGCCCGGGTCTATGACACAGCCCTCGCGGCTGTCCTCATCGTAGTAGACAAATGTGTTCGAACTGTAGGTCGAAGTGGGCAGACATTGTATCTTCATTCGCGATTACACCGGATCCTTTCGCAATATCCACGTGACTGCGGTAACGTTCTCTTCCAGATCGGCGCATTCGCCCTGCTGGCTGCGCACATAACCTTCGAACATCCCGCGCTTGTCCGGGTGTGCGGCGGCAAGCTCTTCGGCGCGTGCCGCGATGGCCTTGGTGTCCGCGTCCATGTCGATGTCGTCGGGCATGGGAAGCTCGTCCAGCAGGGTCAGGCCGTGTTCGGCGAAGAGGGTCAGCCAGACTTCGCGCGGAAGGTACTCGTAGTTCTTGTACTCTATGCGGCTATTGTCGCCGGAGGGCGGGAGGTAGGCTTCGTCCAGGATTATACAGCCGCCGGGCTTCACGGTCTGCGCCAGCTTGCGGAGCGTGGTGCCGGGGTCTCCCAGAATGTCGCCCGCGCCGCCGAAGATCACGCAGTCATAGTCCCGTTCGGCCTCCACGGCTTCGTTGGCGTCGATACAGGCGAAGCGGCATAGGTCGTGTACGTGGTGCTGCCAGGCCGCCTGCGCGGCATAATCCACAAACTCCGGCGTGAGGTCACAGCCGTATACGTGTATGCCAAGCTTCAGGGCAATACGCACAGACACCGCGCCCTTGCCGCAGGCGATGTCCAGCACCTGTGTATAGGGGGTGATGTCCATGTGCTTCTGTATCAGTGTGACAATATCTTCGGGACTGCTGCCGAGGGACCAGAGGTCCTGCAACAGATAGGGCAGGAAGGGCAGAAGCCCTACGTCCTCCGCCGTAAGCGAACACGCCCGTTTTTTATCGGTCTCTGTGTACATCGTTCGTAGTCTCCTAATGCAGTTTCCTTGACACCTAAAGTGTCAGGGAAGACTGCTCTATATGGCGGAACGCTCAATCTTGAATACGCCGGGAACCTTGCGGAATTCAGTGGTGATTTTGTCAAGCTGCTTCCTGGACACGATCTCCACGGTTAGGGCTATCACGGCGTCGTTCTTCACTACGCGGCCGCTGAAATATGTCATGTTCAGCTGCATGTTCGCTACCACGTAGGACACATCGTTCATGATACCCTGCCGGTTTTCGCAGTATAGGTGCAGGGACGCGCTGTAGGTCACGCCGCTTATCTGCTGCTCGGGAAGCTCCCACGCCGCTTCGATCAGCCGCTGACGCTCTATCTCCAGCATGTGGGTGATGTTCGTGCAGTCTGTGCGGTGTATAGAGATCCCGCGCCCGCGGGTGATGAACCCGACGATTTCGTCGCCTGGCACAGGGCCGCAGCATTGGGAGAAGCGCACGCCCAGGTCGGTTACGCCGCGCACGGATATCACGCTGGTCTTTGCGCGTTCGATGTTGTTGGTGATGGGCTGTTCCGGCGCGATCTGTATGGCGGGCGGCGTAAGCTTCGCCTTCTCCTTCTCGATCTCGTCGAGGATCAGCGAGACCACGCGGCCTTCCTTGATAGCTCTGCGCCCGATGGAAGCAAGCACGGTGTTCCAGTCCGCAAGGTTGAACTTGCCCGTCACAAACTTCTTGTGGTTCGGCGTGAGAAGATCCCGCAGCTTGTAACCCTTTGCAATCGCGGATTTCTCCAGCAGTTCCGTGCCCTTGGCGATATTCTCTTCCTTGTTCTCCACACGGAACCATTGGTTGATCTTGCTGCGCGCCTGGCCGGTCTTTACGAGTTTCAGCCAATCCGGGCTTGGCCCCTTGGCGTTCTGGCTTGTTAGTATCTCCACCATGTCGCTGTTTTGCAGTTCGTAGTCGAAGCGGACTATCGCGCCGTTTACCTTGGCTCCCGTCATCTTGTTGCCTACGGCGGAGTGTATGCTGTAGGCGAAGTCAATCGGTGTGCTGCCGCGAAGCAGGTTCACTACGTGGCCCTTCGGCGTCAGGCAGTATATTTTGTCGGCGAATACGTTCAGTTCGTCCTTTACGGTTTCCAGATACTCGGTGTTGTTGGACGTTTCCTTCTGCATGTCCATCAGACGCTTGAGCCACTCCAGCTTCTCGTCCTCCGGGCTGTCGGCGGTGCCCTTTCCGCTTGCGGTGCCCTTGTAACGCCAGTGGGCGGCAATGCCGTATTCGCTGACGCGGTGCATATCCCATGTGCGTATCTGTACCTCCACGGGGATTTCGTCGGGGCCGATGATGGATGTGTGCAGGGATTGGTAGCCGTTTGACTTCGGGTTCGCGATATAATCCTTGAACCGCCCCGGCATCGGCTTATACCAATCGTGTATGAAGCCCAGTACCGAGTAGCAGTGGGTGTTCTCGTGTACCAGTATGCGCACGGCCATCAGGTCGAATATCTGTTCAAATGTTTTATTCTGACGCTGCATCTTCTTGTATACGCTGAAGTAGTGCTTACACCGCCCGTCCACCTTGGCTTCGATCCCGTGGTGCTGCAAATTGACCCTGATATCGCCGGTGATGCTTGCCATGAAGTCTGTGCGCTCCGCCTGTTTCAGGTCTATCCTTTTCGCCAGATCTTCGTATTTTTCGGGTTCGATGTATTTCAGCGAGAGGTTTTCAAGCTCGACACGGATCATGTTGATGCCCAGCCTCTGGGCAAGCGGGCTGTAGATGTCCAGAGTTTCCTGGGCCTTTTCCTTCTGCTTGGGCTTGGGCATGGCGGCCATGGTGCGCATGTTGTGGAGCCTGTCGGCGATCTTCACCAGTATCACGCGGATGTCGTCGGTCATGGAAATGAACATCTTGCGCAGATTCTGAGCCTGATTCTCCGCGCGCAGGAGCTTGGAGGCCTTTTCGTCCTTGTTGTCGGGCTTGCGCGTGATTTTTTCGGCCTTGTCGAGCTTTGTTACGCCGTCCACGATGTTTGCCACTTCCGGGCCGAACATCTCGCCGATCTTGCTGTAGCCGTAGCATGTGTCCTCGATAACGTCGTGCAGAAGCCCGGCGATTATGGATTCCGTATCGAGCCTAAGCTCCGTGAGGATCAGAGCCACGTTAAGCGGGTGGATGATATACGGCTCGCCCGTGCGGCGCATCTGCCCGTTGTGGGCGTGCGACGCAAGCTCAAACGCGCTCTTTACGCGGGAGAAATCCCTGGAAGGGTGGTAGCGGAGCATGTTGTCGATTATCTCGTTGTACAAGCTTTCGATAACCACCTTATAGTCCGGTTCAACAGGCCTATCATCAATATGCTGTTCCATAATGCACCCTCCTTTCAGGGATTGTGTTAGGCTACTGGGTTACTATAGTATATTCGCGCGCGGCGAATGGTTATCAAGTTATTTGAGTTCCGCCAGTATGTTCTTGACGTAGGCCCAGGTGCGGCTCAGGGACGGCAGGTTCAGCTTTTCGTCGGGAGAGTGCAGACCATAGGTGTCGGGGCCGATGGAGATGCTGTCAAGCCCGGGGATCTTGCTGCCGAGTATGCCCGGTTCAAGCCCGCCGTGTACGCCCTTCACAACGGGTTCCTTGCCGTACATCCGCGCGTATACGCGCACGGCTGTGTCGCGCAATGCCGAATCGGGCAAGTATTCCCATTCGGGATAACCGCCGGAGAATACGATCTGCGCGCCGACAAGATCGCACAGAAGCCGGAGGCGGCGGCTGATGAAGTCCTTGCGGCTGCTGACAGAGCTGCGCTCCGAGAACCTGACCTCCACCGCGCTCTCACGCGTGATAACCACGCCGACATTGTTCGAAGTCTCGACAAGCCCTTCCATTTCAAGGCTACGCGCCAGCACGCCCGTGGGCGCAAGCAGCACCAGAGCAAGCAGCTTCGTCACGCTTGCCGGTGCGAACACCTTCGGCGCGGGGGTTGCGGCCTTTGTAACCGTAAGGCTTACGCCGGATTCGTTGGCGCGGTATTCCTTCTTGTACGCGGCTTGGATCTTGTCCGCCGCGGCGAGCAGTGCCGCTTCGTCTGCGGAGGCGACCACGGCCGTACACTCACGGGGAATTGCGTTGTCCATCGCGCCGCCGTTTATACCGGCAAGGCGCAGGTCTGTCTCGCCCGCAAGCATCTGTATGGCACGCGCGGCGAGTATGTTGGCGTTGCCGCGCTCGTGTATGATGTCTCCGCCAGAGTGGCCGCCCAGCAAGCCCTTGACGCAGAGTTCATAACAAGTATACCCACTTGGCATGGCTTCCCATTCAATGTCGAAGGTGGCTGAGGCTCTTGCTCCGCCGGCGCATCCCGCGGTGATCACACCTTCGTTGCTGGTGTCCAGGTTTATCAGCTTCCGTGCCTCTATGTCTGAAACGTCCAGCGCGGCCGCGCCGAAGAGACCTATCTCCTCCTCCGTGGTGAACACGCACTCAAGCGGGGGGTGCGGTATGTCCGCGCTGTTAAGCACGGCCAGCATCATTGCCGCGCCGATGCCGTTGTCCGCGCCGAGGGTGGTTCCGTCGGCACGCAGGAATTCGCCGTCGATCACCAGCCTTATGGGATCCTTGAGAAAGTCGTGAGTGGTGTCGCTGTTCTTTTCGCACACCATGTCGATGTGTGCCTGCATCATTACGGGCGCGCTCTGTTCGTAACCCGCGGTGCCGGGCTTCTTGACCACGACGTTCAGCTTTTCGTCCGACCTGTGCCACAACCCGCGCTGCTTTGCGAAGTCGCAGACAAACGCGCTTATCGCGGCTTCGTTGCTCGAACCGTGCGGTATCTTGCATATATCTTCAAAGAACTCCAGAACTTCCGCCGGAGCAATACCCTTTGTAACCATGACATGCCTCCCGTGGCAATATTTTAGACATTATACCACAATACTATGGTTATCACAAGATATATTGATAAGACCTTCACGGCAAACGCACGAACCCTAAAACGCCGACAACAAAACATC
>WRAA01000144.1 GCA_009780445.1 Defluviitaleaceae bacterium | reverse complement strand
TAGAATGCTGTGTGCCGGTGGCACACGTTTAGCATCCGGAGCGTCAGCGCAGGAAAGAGCTGACGACGCACGGCGGAAAATTTGCCGAAAATGCGCCGAAATGGGGTTTTCAAACACGCCCTAATCCGGCGAAAAAATCACTCGAAAATCCGCCGAAAGCGGGTTTCCAAACACGCCCTAGCGGTAAGCGGACGCGGCTACGAACGCGCGGAATATCGCGGCCTGGGCCGCGTCGGAGGCGGCAAGTTCTTCAGGGTGCCACTGCACGCCCAGGGCGAAGGGAAACGCGGACACTTCCACGGCCTCCGCCACGCCGTCCGGGCTGACTGCGCTTACGCTCACGCCGCGCCCCAGCCGCTCGCCCACGCTCTGGTGGTGTATCGAATTAACGCGAATTTCGTCACGGCCGGCAAAACCGCGAAGCTTGCTGCCGGCGGACAGGCGCACGCTGTGGGCGTAGGTCGCGCGGTCGGGGTGGTCGTGGCCGTCAATATGCTGGTGCAGGTTGCCGCCCAGCGCGACATTCATAACCTGCGCGCCGCGGCATATGCCGAACAGCGGCACACCCGCCGCCACGGCCGCACGGCACAGAGCCAGCTCGAACTCATCCCGCGCGTGGGTAGGCTCTCCCGCCTTCTCGTGCCGCGCCTCGCCGAAACGCCCGGCGCAAACATCCCCGCCGCCCGTCAGCATCACGCCCGACACCATTCGCAGATACTCCTCCACACTGCCGGCGTCATACGCCATAACAATCGGCGTAACGCCGTGCGCCGCCACGGCATCTACATACTTCACATTCAGCGAGTACTTCCGCTCATCCGTAAAAAACGGCGTGATCCCAATAATCGGCCTCATCTCACTCACCCCTGTCGAATAAAGCAGAAATCGACAAAGGCGGCTGCCCTTGTCGATTATCTGTGGTATAGTGCGTCCACGGTAATTACTTCATGGAATCGGCTGAACCAAGCACGTTCTTTATCTTGTCGTCCACGAGGCGTTGCATCCAGTCCCGGGCATCCTTGAGGTAGCCGCGGGGGTCGAAGTTCTCGGGCTTTTGCGCAAGGGAGCGGCGGATGGCGGCCGTCATGGCAAGGCGCAGGTCTGTGTCCATGTTGATCTTGCACACGGCCATGGAGCAGGCCTTGCGCAGTATCTCGGCGGGAACGCCCTTCGCGCCGGAAAGCTTGCCGCCGAACTCGTTGCAAGTGTTCACGGCTTCTTCGTCAACGGAGGACGCGCCGTGCAAAACTATGGGGAAGTTGTGTATGCCGATGGCCTCCAGCTTTGCGGTGATGGACTCAAGCCGGGCAAAGTCCAGCTTGGCCTCGCCCTTGAACTTGTAGGCTCCGTGGCTTGTGCCGATGGCGATGGCCAGCGAGTCCACACTGGTGCGCTTTACGAAGTCCGCGGCTTGGTCGGGGTCGGTGTAGGTGGCGTTTTCTTCGGCGACGTTTACGTCGTCCTCCACGCCGGCCAGCACGCCCAGTTCCGCCTCCACAACCACGCCGCGGCTGTGGGCATACTCCACAACTTCGGCGGTCTTGGCGACGTTCTCTTCGTAATCATAGTGGGATCCGTCAAACATCACTGATGTGAAGCCGCTGTCGATGCAGAGCTTCACAGAATCGAAGTCCGGCCCGTGATCCAGGTGCAGGGCGATGTCGATGCCCGTTTCTTCCGCCGCCGCCTCCACCATAGCGCGGAGGTACTTTGGCCCGGCATACTTTAGCGCAGACATGGACACTTGCAGGATAACGGCCGAATTATTGGCCTTGCAAGCCCAGGCGATAGCCTGGATGCTTTCCATATTGTTGACATTAAACGCGCCGATGGCGTACTTGCCCTCAAACGCCTTGTTGAACATCTCCTTCGTAGTAACCAATGCCATGATTCGTTGTCCCCCTGATATTTAATTGGCAGCAGCCTCGGCCTCAACGACCCGCGCCTCGGCGGGTGTCGCCTTCGACTTTAGCGCGTCCAGAACATTAATGCCCGTGAGAGCCTCCACGGTATGCGGAAGGGTGGAGATGATGTCGGTGACATATCCCGGGATCTTGGAGGCTCCGCCGCCGCCGCTTCCGCCGCCGTTGTCCACAACGACGATCTTCTCGGTCTTGGCCAGAGGGGCCGCAACCGCGCTTGCGATCTCGGGCAGACGCTCGACGATCATCTGCGTGACTGCCGCGTCGTTATACTGCTTGAAGGCTTCGGCCTTCTTGAGCATAGCCTCGGCCTCGGCCTTGCCGCGTGCCAAGATTACGTCTACCTCTGCCATACCTTCAAGACGCTTCGCGTCGGCGCGTGCGGTACCTTCCAGGCGGATAGCCTCGGAGGCCGCCTGAGCCTCCTGCACCTTACGGTAGTTGATAGCCTCGGAGCTCTTGGCTTCCTGATACTTGTTGGCGTCGGCCACCTTTATGATGCCGGCCTCCATCTCCTTCTCGCGGCGCACAACTTCCTGCTCGGCGACCTCGATCTCCTTCTGCTTGCGCACAACCTCAACCTGCATCTCGGCTCCGGTGATCTCGGCCATTTTCTGCTGGCGGATGACCTCGACCTGCAGCTCGGTCTCGGTAACTTCGCGCTTAACCTTGTTGGACTCGATCTCGTAGGCAAGGTCTGTGATGGCCTTCGCGCTCTGCTCTTCTTTCTTGTAGGACTGTATTTTCAGCTCCTTGGTCTTGGCGGCTTCCGATATCTGTGTTTCGGCCACAAGGCGGGCTTCTTCGCCAAGGCGGTGAGCCTCCGATGTGCGGATCTTCGTCTCCTTCGCGGCTTCGGCCTCGGCGATAAGCGCGTCGCGCTTAACTTCCGAAATACGCCTCTTGCCCAAGGCCTCAAGGTATCCGTTTACGTCGGAGATATCGCGGATGGTAAAGGCCTTGATCTCCAGCCCCATCTCCGCAAGATCCAGCGCGGCGACTTCCTGCACCTGCGACGCAAACATCTCGCGGTCCTTGTAAATCTCTTCCACCGTGAGCTTCGAGATGATTTCGCGCAGCTTGCCTTCCAGCACGTCCTTGGAGATGTTCTCGATAACCTGGATGGTCTTGTTCTCGTTGCCCGTGTTAAACTGCTCGATAGCCGCAAGGATGGATTCCTTGTCCGACTTAACCTTCAACACCGCCACGCCGGCGATGATGATATCGACGCCCTGCGCCGTAAGCGCACCCTGCGTGTTTACGATAATTTTCATGTTCTCCAGCGATATCTTGTCGGTTCGCTCCAGAATAGGCACAACAAGCCCGCCGCCGCCGGAGATAACCCGCTTCTTCAATCCGGTGACAACAAGAGCCTTGTCCTGCGGAACCTTCTTCCACCACGACAGCATTCCAAGGATAACCAGGAACAACACGCCGAGAACAACAACGGTAATAGTAAGTGCCAGAGGTATCTCACCCATTATAGTAATTCCTTCCTTCTAACATAATATGTGTTCTTATCTATGTTAACAATCTCAACCGTTTGATTGCGGGAGATCTCATTTCCGTCCTCCGAAACAGCGGGGGCAGAATGTTTACAGTCGTGGAGGCTGAATGATATCTTGCCGAACCTTCCGCGCCCCTGCGGAATACATTCGATAACCGTCGCGCGGAGGCCGATGTGGCAGCATCTCTCGGCGGTGGTGGTGTTCTGCGCTCTGTAGAGCAGTGCCGCGATCATGCTAGAACCCCTTTCGCCGCACGTGGTACGTGTTTTTGTCGATGTATACTACCTCCACGGTTTGGCCGCGGGCGATCTCGTTGCCGTCCTCCGACTTCGCGGGGCCGGAGAGCTTGTTGCCGTTTACGCTAAGCGAGATCTTGCCGAACCTGCCCTGCGGTATAAACTCGATAACCGTAGCGTCGCGCCCGATAAGGCTCTGCTTCTCCACAGTGGAAGTGTTCTGCGCCCTCTGCAGCGGAACGATGATGAAGCGGTAGAACAGGAAGGACACGGCAAACGCCGCCAAGGCCGCCACGCCAACCGCCACAACCGCAATGGTGCGCGACTGCGCAATAAGCCCCACGCCGCCAAACACCGTAAGAAACGACGAAATCACCGAAGGTTTCAGGAACGAAGCCCCGGACTCCAGTCCGTCGGCCCCGCCGCCCAGCTCGCCGATCAAGAAGCTAAGCACAACAAAACCAACGCCCACGCCAAAACACACAAAGAACACAATGTTCAGCATACCGCACCTCCCGCATCATTGAATTATTGAATACAGGTTCTTAATCTATCCAACTATATACTATAATATTTTGCAGCTTTTGTAAAGTGTAAATGTGGTAGGTTAACAGTTAGATATTGTAGAAATTACACTTGACATATAATTGCAAAGGGTATAGAATTGAGTTGTGGCGTGTTACGCTGCAAGCCATCATAGATTAACAAGCAAACTTGAACATTGAAAACTAAATATCAGGAGGTGTTTATTATCACTCCCACTGCACTAGGCATAACTGCTGTTGTATGTGTCTTTCTTGCCGTCTTGTCGTTTTTCGGAGGCATTTTATATAGAAAGAGATTTGCTGAAGCAGCGGTGGGTTCGGCGGAAATAGAAGCCGAGAACATCGTGTCGGAAGCAAAACGCAACGCAGAAGCCGCAAAAAAAGAGATATTGCTCGAGGCCAAAGAAGAAAGCCTCAAGGCCAAGAACGAGGCCGAAAAGGAAGTAAAGGAACGCCGCAACGAGGTTGGGCGCGTAGAACGCCGCCTTGCGCAAAAAGAGGAAGCACTCGACAAAAAGAGCGAATCTTACGAAAAGAAGGAAGACCAGCTTGCCAAGAAGATCGAAGCGGCGGAGAAACAAAAGGCCGCGGTGGATCAGGTGCTGGAGAAGCAGATGTCGGAGCTTGAGCGCATATCGTCGCTTACGCACGAGCAGGCCAAGTCCTACATGCTTTCCATGATCGAGGACGAAGTGAAGGTAGAAGCTTCGCTGATGATCAAGGATATTGAATCAAAGGCAAAGAACGAAGGCGAGAAGCGCGCAAAGGACATATTGGCGTGCGCGATACAGCGCTGTGCGGTAGACCATGTAACGGAAACAACCGTGTCGGTTGTGGCTCTTCCCAACGATGAGATGAAGGGGCGTATCATCGGGCGTGAAGGACGCAACATCCGCGCGCTTGAATCACTTACGGGAATAGACCTCATTATTGACGATACTCCCGAAGCTGTAATACTTTCGGGCTTTGACCCAATGCGGCGCGAAGTCGCAAGAATCGCGCTGGAAAAACTGATTGCAGACGGCCGGGTTCACCCCGCCAGAATTGAAGAAATGGTCGAGAAGGCGCGCAAGGAAGTTGATGTTCAGATACGGGAAGAAGGGGAGGCCGCAACCTTCGAGGTTGGTGTCCACGGAATCCACCCTGAACTGGTGAGACTGCTCGGCAAGATGAAGTTCAGAACAAGCTACGGGCAAAACGTTTTAAAGCATTCGTTAGAAGTTTCCAGGCTTTGCGGGCTGATGGCCGGCGAGCTGGGCGTAGATGTTACGCTTGCTAAGCGGGCAGGGCTGTTACATGACATCGGCAAATCGGTGGATCATGATATGGAAGGCTCC
>WRAA01000143.1 GCA_009780445.1 Defluviitaleaceae bacterium | reverse complement strand
AGTGTAGGCGCGAAAAGATACACGGCGGGAGCGTTTAATATTTGACTGGCGGCGGCAACGAGCGGCTTTCTATTTTTGCCGGTGAGATTAAAATTGATTTTCATAGGAAATCCTCCTCAGATAATTTGCGGGGGTGGTAGCACCGCCACCCCCGCGCCGTTTAATTACGATTTATGCGTGATTGTGTATCGCGCCGATGAAATCGGTGCCGGGAATTGTGCGCGTTCTCTCGTCAAAGGTTGCCTCGTCCATTGGTAAATTACTGTAGAAACTTGCACAGGTGATCTCGCCGTCCTCGTTGTATTCGATATGGCAGTAGACTACGTGGGCGACCCCTGTGTCTTTGAGAACCTTCATGGCATTTTGGCGAAAGTCCTTTTTTGTGGCGGCGAGGTCTTTTTTCGCCAGCCCGCTGTAGCGGTAAATTCCGTCTACAAATACCCGGTTAATATGTTCGCTCATTGTGTGACCTCCTTGTTTTTCGACCTGCCTCATCAGCACCGGACGGTCAGCCCTCGGTGGACGCTCCGCCCGGGGCGTTTCGACTTGTCTGCGATTAGAATATTTCCACCTTTTCAATAAGCCTTAGTCCCGCTTGACCGTGTTCCTCGCCGCCAAGTCTTATACTTAATTCTTTTACAAAGCGGTTAAACAGTGGCATTTTTTGACCGCGCAGGTTTAATGATTTATCTTTTGCCATTTCGTCAAGTGCGACCTTGCAATCCATCGGACAGCAATTAAATATTTCATAAAGAACATCTGCGGCAATGTCGCGCCCTGTGGTTGCGCCGCCACGTTTAAGGGCATCCGTTGCGCTCATTTCTTTGCCGTTATAAACAAATTCGGTATCGTTCCATATTGCCTCAATACCTCTACTGATTGCCGATACTGCCATCCTAATTTCCAAAGCTGATAAATTCATAAGAACCTCCTGCGCCCGGCCCCCTGTTGTGACCTGTCGGCTTAAATATGCAAAGGCATAATTATTTATGCGTTTGCTGTTGTGTCCATATTAACTCTGAACCAAAGTGAAGTCAAGTGTTTTTTATGAAAAAATAAAATTTATTTTGACAAAGCATAATAAACGATGTAAAATGAAAATTACTAAGGAGGCGATCGCCGTGGCGGTTTCGTATAACAGGCTTTGGAAAATGCTCATAGACAAGAAAATGAAAAAGATGGACTTCGCCAAAGAGGTAGGCTTTAGCGGCGCGACACTATCAAAGCTCGGCAATGACGAGTATGTTGCCCTTTCCGTTTTGGATAAGATATGCCAGCGGATGGAATGCCGAATTGAGGACATCGTGGAAGTAGTCCCGGACGCGCCGTCGGATGACTAAGAAAAGACAGCACGAAAAAGCCCTCTCCCCGGATTACTCCGAAAAGAGGGCTTTTTCTGTTGGTGCGCTACCTTGAGTATTCCACCACCACGGCTACAACCTTTTTGAAAAAGAATAGCCGGGTGGGGGTGTTCAAGTTTGCGCCATTTAGTGCGGATGAGAGGACTTGAACCTCCACGAGCGTAGCTCACATGAACCTGAATCATGCGCGTCTGCCATTCCGCCACATCCGCTTAGTACGAGAGGTAGTATATCACATGTCGAGCGTTTAGGCAAGCTTTTTTTGCACGGTAATTGATTTTGAGGGAAAAATACAACCCAGGCCAGCAAGCGGAACTGCGATATACAGATTTCACAGAAACTAACAGAAACAACAAACGATTATTGAAAGCTGTTTACAGGCATGTTATACTGTGTTCAAGCAATCCGCAAAAAGTCAGACACAGGAGTTTATCGTGTCCGCAAGATAATTGAGGATCTTTCATGAGCAGATCTAACGCCACAATTTATGATATTGCCAAAATCTCCGGGGCATCCCCCACCACGGTGTCGCGCGTGCTAAGCAACAAGGGTTATCCCGTGTCGGAGGAGATGAGGCGGCGCGTGCTGGACGCGGCTCTGCAAATTGGCTACCACCCTGGGAAGCGCGCCGCCAAGAAGGTCGGCAGTTCGCCGATTGTATACGTCGTTGTGCCGAGCATCGCAAACCCATACTACCTACAGCTGACGACAGGCGTGGAACAGGTTCTTGGAACCAGGAAAGATATCAAGATGGTTCTCTTCAACACCGGCGGCAGTCAGGACGCAGAGCGGGAATTTGCCGCCGACATCGCCTACAACAGCCGGAACTGCCTGGGCGTGATAATCGCCTCGATATCGCGCACCCATGATCATCTGCTGCAGCTCCAGTATGCCGGCGTCAGGATGGTGGCCTTCGACCAGCAGATAAACCTCAACTGCCACATGGTGCAGTTCAATTACCGCGAGGGAGGCCGCTTGGCGGCAAGGCACCTCATTGACACGGGGTGTACGCGGATCGGGTTTATCGGCTCTCCCCTGACGCGCTTTTCCCGCAGGGAGGTATATGCCGGCTTCTGCGACACCCTGCATACATTCGGTTTGAAGCCGGATCAGCGGTGTATCAAGATCGCGGCGGCTGAATCCCTGCTGCCGGACAGCATGTATGACTTTAACAACGGCGTGATGCTTGTGCGCCAATTGATTGACGAAGGGAATCTGCCGGACGGTCTGCTGTGCATCAACGATATCACGGCCACGGGTGTCCTCAGGGCTTTGCGGGCGGCAAGGATCCGGGTTCCGGAGCGGGTGTCCGTTATCGGTTTCGACAATATTTTCATTTCGCAAATTGTTACGCCAAGGCTGACGACCATCGACCAATGCACGCTGGAGATGGGGTCCCTTGCCGCATATATCCTGCTTAACAGCAATGGCGAAGAAGGCGGCCGGATCAACCGGACAATGCTGGAGCCTTCGCTGATAGTGCGGGAATCCACGAGACAGAGTACGAGGAGAATAGCCATGACAAGAACATTCCGCAAGGACAACCTATGTGTACGCCAATTTGCAACGAGGGAGGAAATGGGCGAACAGGCCGCAAAGGATGCCGCCGAAGCCATTATCAATCTGCTTGGGGAACAGCCGCGGGTGTCCGTTATGTTTGCGGCCGCGCCTTCTCAGTCTGAATTCCTGGCCGCGCTTTCCGCAGACAGCCGCATAGACTGGAGCCGCGTCACGGCTATGCAGCTGGACGAATACATGGGGTTCGACCCACGCGCGCCGCAAGGCTTCGCGCGGTTCTTGCTGGATCGCATATTCCTGGAAGTATCGCCCGGCAGCTGTATGCTGATGCGTTGTGACTGCGAAGACATCGAGGATGAGCGTCTGCGCTACGCAAGGCTGCTGGAAGAAAACCCGCTTGACCTGGCCTTCATCGGCATAGGCGAAAACGGGCATATCGCCTTCAACGACCCCGGAGAGTGCGACTTTAACGACACCGAGACGGTTCGCAAGGTGGTTCTCAGCTTGAAGTCTCGCGAACAACAGGTCAACGACGGCTGTTTCGGCTCTCTTGACGAAGTGCCGCAGTCCGCTCTGACGGTGACCGTACCGGCCATTATGGCCGCAAAAAAAATTCTGTGCATGGTGCCCGCGTCGTCAAAGGCGCCGGCCGTGTACGACACCCTAAACGCAAGCATCAGCGAACACTGCCCCGCCACGGTGCTGCGCAGACACCGGGACGCAACGCTGTATATCGAAACGGATTCCGCCGCCTTATTAAGGTAGACTATACGAACGGGAGGATACCAACATGCCGCTGCACATTCACGAATCTGACGCCGTTACCACAAAGTTTGAACACCACGAGTTCACTCCGCTTCTGGACAGCGGCATGGGCTGCCTAAACGGCTGCACGGGCGGCGTCCTAAGCTATACCCAGGAAGAATATATCCAAGGCGGCATACACGAGGATCAGGAGGCTTTCTATGTCTTGGAGGGAACAGGCAGGGCGAAGGTGGGGGGCGAGGAATTTGACATACGGCCGGGAAGCTGCTTCTTTATCCCGCCGGGCGTGTACCACTACATCAAGAAGGATCCAAGCGTGCCGAGGATCAAGCTGTTCTTCTTTCACGCAGCAATATAAGAACCTGTATTCAATAATTCAATGCCGCATTATAGGTGCTTTCTACGAAAGCACCTGCCTGGTGCGGATTGGCGTTGTTGCTGCCTTGCAGCGACGACGACGCGAGCGCAAGGCCGCAACGGCGTCAAGCCGTGCCAAGGTGGCGTTGAATTATTGGATACAGGTTCTAAATAAGGAGGCGATAGGTTATGGGCAAGGAGATCATGAAGTACAAGGACATCATCACGGGGCTGATGGAGAAGATCGCAACCGAGGAAGAGGCTTCTGTGAGGAAGGCCGCGGAGGTCATCGGAGACTCGATCATGCGGGATCAGGTTGTGCATGTGATCGGCCCCGGCGGACACTCCACCATGGCGGTGGAGGAAATGTTCGCGCGGGCGGGCGGGTTCGCCTGCATCAACGCAATTCTGGATCCCGGCGTGAACCTTAGCCACGGCGGGTTCCGCGCAATGAAGGTAGAGCGCGTACCCGGCTATGCCCGCGCGCCGCTGGATTCCTTCGGGGTCGGCAAGACGCCGGGTGAGGTGCTTGTCATCGTTAATGCTTACGGCATAAACTGCATGACGATCGACTGCGCCTTGGAAGCGAAAAAGCGCGGCGTTACGTCCATCGCGGTCACGTCCACCTCCTTTGCGGAAAACGTGCCCAAGGATCACCCGTCGCGCCACCCCACGGGCGCGAACCTCTATCAATCCGTAGACATCTTCATCAACAACCATCTGCCCTACGGAGACGCAATACTGGAGCTGGAAGGCTGTGAGCAGAACATGGGTCCGACTTCCACGTTCTGCAACTGCTTCACCGTAAACTACCTAAGCATGGAAGTGGCGAAGTACCTGGTCTCCAAAGGATATACCCCGCCAATTTTCCGTAGCGGCAACCTGCCCGGCGGCGACGAGTATAACAAGGGTATGTTGGAGAAGTATTCCGGCAAGGCTGTCCTGCTCTACTAAGAAGGAGCGTAAACATGGAACGTACAGTTATAACCGGCGGACGCGTGATCACTACGGAGCGCACCATGGCCACCGGCGGGGTCGTCATCGGCGGCGGCAGGATCGAGAGCGTTTTCGAAGGCGAATATCACGCGCAGGGCGCGGAGAGGATAATAGATGCCGCCGGACGCTTCATATCGCCCGGTTTTATAGACCTGCATGTACACGGCGGCGGCGGAGACGATTTTATGTGCGGAGAAGCCGACAAGGTTGCGGCCATCTGCCGCTTCCACATGCGCCACGGCACCACGTCCATCGTACCCACCCTTTCCTCCGCCGACCAAACGGTGTTCCTACGCGCGATGGAAGGCATCAACGAAGCTCTGGGTACGATGACAGACGGCCCGGACGTGCCGGGGCTGCACTTGGAAGGCCCCTACTTCGCAATGAGCCAGAAGGGCGCGCAAGACCCGCGCTTTGTTCGTAATCCCGACCCCGCGGAGTACATGGAGGTTGCGGACAGGTTCAGCAACATACTGCGCTGGTCCATCGCGCCGGAGCTTCCCGGTGCGCTTGAGATGGCCGCCGTGATGAAGAGCCGCGGCATCCGCATGTGCATAGGCCACTCCGACGCGCTGTACGACGAAGCCGT
>WRAA01000142.1 GCA_009780445.1 Defluviitaleaceae bacterium | reverse complement strand
GAATCCGCCGCACCGTGTCCTCCACCCGCGAGGCCTCCGCGCCCGACACCAACATCAGCTCCCCGGCATAAGTAGCCGTCTTTAACGCCTTTTCCGTACCTGTATCTGTATGCTCCAAGTCCATGCCATACCTCACGCTCCGCAAAATTCAACTTTTACAGTATATAGTATGAACCGCCCTACGTCAATTGCCACATCACCCCGGACTTTCTTGCGGACAATGAAAAAGCGTGGTTATGATACCCACGCCCTACATCTCGTCGTAAACATCTTGCAATGTGATCAACGTCTTTAGCGCGGCGGGGAAGTTGAACGTCTTTATCTGCCGCGCCAGCACCGCCGCTGCGGGCAGGGCGGCAAGCTCGCCCAGAACGTCCGCGCTTGCGGAGCTTCGCTGTTCCAGCAAGGGCTTTAGCCTGCCCAGCACTTCCGCGGCCTTGTCTTTGTCAAAGGTCTGCTGTGTCCCCGGATTGGTTATTTTGTGGCCGGCGGAGTGCCTCTTCACCGCGCAGTCCAGCTCTTGCTCCAAATGGCTGATCATCGTGTTGTCCGGAACCTTACCCGCCGAGATCAAGCTCTCGACAAGCTCCGCAATCTTCGCAAGCTCCTCCTCGTGAATCAGCTTGGCCAGGCTCTTGAGCGTGTGCGCCAGGCGGTGGGCGGTCTCCTTGTCTCCGTTTGCCAAGTATTGGCGTATGTCGGAGGCGGTGTTCTTCTGGTCCCGCACAAAGTCCTTACGCAGCCTGTCCAGCAGTTCCGCGTCGTTCTGGAATGTGTCGATATTGCCGGCGGTTCTCTCCAGTGTTGCGGCGGCCTGCAGTACGTCCTCCGGCTGTTTGTCCTTGATGTACTTCAGCAGGATGGTGTTTAGGTGTACCGTCTGAATCGGCTTGGAGATAAAACCGTCGAAACCGTTGTTGATGAACTCTTCGGCCTGGCCGATAAGCGCGTTGGCCGTAAGCGCGACAATCGGCTCGTTGTAGCCCATATCACGCAGAACGCGCATGGTCTCCGTGCCGTTAATGCCCGGCATCATCTGATCCATAAACACTATGTCATACACATTGCCGGACTTAATCTTCTCGATAGCGGTGAACCCGCTCTCGCATGTCTCGACGCCCAGGCTGTAGAACGCAAGCAAGCCGCTGGCCACGTACAGGTTCGCGCTTATGTCGTCCACCACCAGCACACGCCCGTACGGCATAGGCTCCGGCGTAAATCTG
Source organism: Defluviitaleaceae bacterium (assembly GCA_009780445.1). Classification (GTDB taxonomy): domain Bacteria; phylum Bacillota; class Clostridia; order Lachnospirales; family WRAA01; genus WRAA01. The sequence goes on along the minus strand of WRAA01000142.1, from coordinate 4,397 downwards.
AACCGCTTGTTGGCCGAATTGGCGGTGATCTCGAACCGCTCCAGATTGTCGGCCATCTCCCTGCCCAGCACCTCGGCCTCGGCGATCTTCTGCGGTATACACACCGTAACCTTGGTGCCGATGCCCACTTCGCTCTCCACATCAATCGACGCGTCCATCATCTTCACCAGGCTATGCACAATGGGCATACCCAGCCCCGTGCCGCCCACAGACTGCTTCTCGTTCTCGTGAAAGCGCATGTATTCGTTGTAGAGGGTGCTTATCTGCTGCGGCGTCATGCCGAGGCCGGTGTCGCTCACCTCGATAACAAGGCGCATCTCAGCCGCGTCAAATGCCTCGCAAGGCCCATACTTCAAGGACAGGTTGACATAACCGGACTCTGTGTACTTAAACGAGTTCGACAGCAAGTTGTTGATAATCTGCTTGATCCGAAGGTCGTCGCCGATGAGAGCCTTCGGCAGGTTCTCGTCAACGTTTAAGGTGAAATCCAAATCCTTGTCGTTGATGAATACGATGTGGGGCTGCACGGTGTCGCTGATAAGGCTGGCGACCTCATACTCCTTGTGTGCCAAGTCCATCTTTTCGGCCTCGATCTTCGAGAGATCCAGAATGTCGTTTACGATGCTAAGCAGCACGTTGCTGGAATCGAATATCTTGGCGAAGGATTCTTCAATCACGGGGGACAGATCGGGGTTTTGCAGCTGTATTTCAGATATACCCAGAACGGCGGAGATGGGCGTGCGGATCTCGTGGCTCATCCTTGCCAGGAAGCGGCTCTTCGCCTTGTTGCTCTCCTCCGCGGTCTCCCGCACCTTGTCCAGCGCGGCCTTTATCGGGCGCAGATCCTGCTGGTAGCACGCCAGGACCTTCTCGCCCATATAGTTCACAGACACAAGGGTGACATTGCAGGGGATCAGCTCGCCGTCCAGCCGCCTGTGCATGTACTCAAAATCGACCCTGCCCTTCTCCAGCGCGGCCGCGGCGTCGTCAATGGGGATTTTCGACCGCGGCGCCTCGTCCTCTGCCTTCTCGAATATATCGTAGAAGCGGTTGAAGGCGTCCTCCTTGTCGGCAAAACCAAACAGCTCGATAGCCGCGTTGTTAAAGTCGATAGCCTCCACGTCAACCTCGCCCACGCCGGCAAATACCGGCCTTGCCATAAAGCAGGACAGCGGCGTGGCGTTAAGCATCAGAGCGGCGCGTTCGTCGGCCTTGCGGACTTCCGTCAGCGCGCTCTTGATGTTGCGCAGGTCGTGGGAATAGCCGACTATCAGCCGCCTGCCGTCCTGCTCGACACATACGCACGTGGCCTCCACAGGCAGGGGCTGGCCGTTTGGAAGCCTGTGCATCCATTCATGGCGCAGGAAACCTATTTCGAGAACCAGCCGGTTGTGTGCCTCTATCATCTCTTTTGAAGGCGTGCCGCAGGGCTGGAACTCCGGCGTAAACTCGTCATAACGCTGTATGTACTCTTCCTTGTAGGTAAGGCCGAACATGTCCAGCGTCTGCTGGTTGCAGTCGATCACATTAAAATTTTCGTCATACACTTCTATGAGCAGGGGCGAAGTCTCGAGCAAAATGCGCGCCATGTTGCCGGCTTCCTGCATCTTGTCCATTGCGTTGCGAAGCGGGCGCAGATCATGGTTGTAGCCCACTACAAAGTCACGCCCGCCGCGCCGTATGCGCACCAACGTGATCTCCACGTTAAGCACTTCCCCCGTGAGCGGGTGTATATGCACCCACTCCGAATGGGCATAACCCTCGGAAAACGCCAGCCGCAAAAGATCCTTGGCCTTGGACATCGTAGGCGTGCCGCATGGCTGGTACTTAGGCACAAGCTCATCATACCTCTCGATATACTCGTTCTTTCCGGTCAGGCCAAAAAACTCGTTGGCCTTCTGGCTGCACTCAACGAGCTGTAAGCTGTCGTCCCACAGTTCTATAAACATCGGGCAGGACTCCAGCATCATACGGTTTGTCTCTTCCTGCTCGCGCAGTGAACGCATATCGAATATGTACACGACGACATAGTTCTTGCCCTTGTGGGCAAAGCGCACAAGAACAAGCTCTGCGGAGATCGGCTCTCCCTTGGAGTTTTGGTACATCCATTCGGCCTTGGCGCGTCCGTCTGTGAAAGCTTGCTTGACATAACCCCTGGCCTTTTCGGGGGAAGGAGTTCCGCAAGGCTGGGTCGGCGGCGAAAACTCGAAGAACCGTTCCAGATACTCCTCCTTGCTTTGCGCGCCGAACAGCTCCAGAGACTGCTTGCTGGTCGAGATAAGCTTGTATTCATCATTCCAAATGTTCATGCCCAGCGGCATGTTGGCGAAGAATATTTCGTTCAGGTCACTTACATCACGCTCCCGTTCAAGAGCCTGACCCACCTTCACAATGGCAACACCAATGCCGATCAGCACGCCGATCGCAATGATAACAGCAACGGATGTTTCATACAGCGGCACCACAATCGTTATCCCTACAAGGATGATCAGCCCCGCCGCCACCAGTATCAGCAAGTGTACTGTATAGTCGCGCCGTTCTGCCGAGTTATACTTATCCATGCGCCATCCCATCACCTTCAGCATAGCTTGCCGCTATCCTATCCCATATACTCACGAACACATCCACAATCTGCGGGTCAAAGTGTTCGCCGCGTTCCTTCACAATAATTTCCAGCGAATGTTCCGCCAAGTATGCGTTCTTGTACACCCGCTTGGACATAAGCGCGTCGAAAACGTCCACAATCGCCATTATGCGCCCGTGCAGCGGAATCTCCTGCCCGCGCAGGCCAAAGGGGTATCCCGTGCCGTTCCAGCGTTCGTGATGCGATATCGCAAAGAGCTTCGCGTTACGCAGGAAGATGTTCTCGCCGCTTCGGGCGATAACCTTGTCGAGAATACGCCTCCCCGCGACGGTGTGTTCCTTCATAATCTCGAACTCTTCGACCGTGAGCTTGCCGGGTTTCTTGAGGATCGCATCAGGCGTGCTTATCTTGCCCACGTCGTGCAGGAGGGAACATTCGGCCATAACCTCGAAGTCCCACGTGTTGATCTCGTCGTGGTAGACCTTGCTCTCCAGCATCTTCATCAGCAGCATGTTCACAAGCCTGCTGGTGCGCCCCAGATGATCCCCCGTGGATTCGTCGCGGTTTTCGACCATGTCGGCCAGCACGAAGATGATATCGTGCCTCACGCTGTAAAGCTCCTTCGTCCGCTCGCGCACCAGGCTGCTTACGTCGATATGGTGCTTCACGCGGTTCAGCAGCACCGCGGGGTTAAACGGCTTGCTTATGAAGTCCACCACACCCAGCTTTAGTGCCTCGATCTCCGTGGCGTGGTCTATCTTCGCCGTGAGGAATATCACGGGGATGTCGCAGAACCTGTCGCTTGCCTTCAGATATCTCAGCACGTCAAAACCATCCATGGCAGGCATCTCGATGTCCAGCAGAATAATCTCCGGCCGCACCTTCTCCAGCAGCGAAACCGCCTTGGCACCCGATGGTATCGTCATGACGGAATAGGACGCGCTAAGGGCATCTTCCGCCATAGTAAGGTTGCTGATGCTGTCGTCGATAACAAACACGATCTTACTCAACGCAGACACCTACCCTTCCATACTTTCGGCAACTTGTTTGGCCAACAGCGCGGCATCGTCATAATCGCTCATCAGCAGATGCTTTTCGATCTCGGCCAGAGCCTCCCGTGTCTTGCGCGATAGCTTGCCCTGTTTCAGCGTATTTATCGTGTCCTTCACGCGCATGTCATACATTTCACAGGCCGTTGATACGGCCATCAGCTGTTCGCGCAGGGCGGCTGTGTCCTCCGCTTCGTCGGGCGTTTGGTCCTTGTGCTTGCTCTGCAAAACGCCCACAACTTCACGCACGGCTTGCAGGAAGCTCTGTGTGCGTTCCTCAATTGTGCCCACATCCGCGTCCCGCCCGGCGTCCTCAAGGACTCCCGCGATGGCGGCCAGCTCGAAGTTGCCAATATTGGTGAGCGCGCTCTTCATGGCGTGGGTCTGGATCGTGTAGGCCTTCAGCGCGCTTGCGTCCAGCTCCTGCCCAAGCAGAGGCTCCAGCACGGCAAAGGATTTCTGCGCGTCGATAAGGAAGGACTCCACAAGCTTTCCGGACACGGCGGAATCAACCGCCGCGGCCGCCTCGTGCCGTGCCTGCGGGTCACTGCCGATATGCTTTACAAGGCAGGTGTCCAGCTTGTTCGGGTCTATCGGCTTGGAGATAAAGCCCTCGAACCCGTGTTCAAGGAACATCTGCGACGCGCCGAAGGTTGCGTTGGCCGTAAGGGCGACTATCGGGCGGTCGTAACCCATTTTGCGCAGTATGCCCGTGGCCTCCATGCCGTCCATATCGGGCATCATGTGATCCATGAATACGATGT
>WRAA01000141.1 GCA_009780445.1 Defluviitaleaceae bacterium | reverse complement strand
CTGGTCGTTCGGCTAACGCCGAACTGCTCGCCCATGCAACCGGTGTACGCGTCGTCCCTCATTCCTAGCACTTACGCAAAAATCCTGCGTTTGCTTGGAGTGTTTTCAAGTTGAATGGCTATATGATCGTGTGCGCAAGAATATTCTATGCCGCTATTGCTAAAACATGGCGTTTGAGTTATACTTAGGCATATTCACAATTACGAAGGGGGATATACTCCATGGATGTTAGATATTCGGCAAACGCGCGGGACGTTAAGCGTTATACCACGCAGGAGATGCGGGACGAGTTCCTTGTGCAGGGGCTGTACAAGCCCGACGAGGTTACGGCGGTGTACTCGCATGTAGACAGGATGGTCGTGGTGGGCATAATGCCGGTTTCGCAGACCCTGCCCATCGACAAGGGCATCGACATTATGGCGAACTTCGGCACGAACTTCTTCCTGGAACGCCGCGAGGCCGGCTTCTTCAACCTTGGCGGCTCGGGCGTATGCACCGTGGACGGCACGGCCTACAAGATGGGTCTGCGGGACTGCATCTACATCACCAAGGGCTGCAAGGAAGTCACCTTCGCAAGCGACAGCAAGGACAACCCCGCGCGCTTCTACGGCGTGTCATCTCCGGCACACAAGGCCTGCGAGACAAAGCTTCTGACGATGGCGCAGGCGGCCAAGAACCCCGTCGGCGCGGCCGAAACCGCCAACAAGCGCGTTATAAACCAGTTTATACACCCGGCGGTGCTGGAAACGTGCCAGCTTATGATGGGTCTGACGGTGCTGGACAGCGGAAGCGTGTGGAACACAATGCCGGCGCACACCCACGAGCGCAGGATGGAGATCTACACATACTTCGACATCCCCGAAGAACAGGCCGTGTTCCACATGATGGGCGCGCCTACGGAAACGCGCCACATCATAGTACAGAACTATGACGCGGTGATATCGCCGAGCTGGAGCATCCACGCCGGCTGCGGAACCTCCAACTATGCCTTCATCTGGGCGATGGGCGGCGAGAACCAGACCTTCACCGACATGGACACGATACCAACTTCACAACTGAGATAACGGAGGATGCTATGGGACAGTTTTCACTAAAGGGCAAGGTCGCGCTTGTTACGGGCGCGGTTCACGGGATCGGCTTCGGCATTGCTTGCGCAATGCACAAGGCCGGCGCGACGGTGGTGTTTAACGACCGCAACTCAGACCGTTTCGAAGAAACTATGGAACGGTACAAGGCGGAGGGTGTGGACACCCGCGGGTATGTCTGCGACGTCACGGACGAAGCGCAGGTGGAGGCCATGGTTGCGGACATCACAAGGGATGTGGGCAGTGTGGACATTCTTGTGAACAACGCCGGCTCGATCATACGCAAGCCAATGCTTGAAATGTCGCCGGAGGAATTCCGATTTATTATTGAGGTGAACCTCAACGCGCCCTTTGTTGTGTCGCGGGCGGTTCTGCCCGGCATGGTCGAGAAGCGCGCGGGCAAGATCATCAACATCTGCTCCATGACGAGCGAGCTTGGGCGCACGACCCTGGCCGGTTATGCTTCGTCCAAGGGCGGGCTGAAGATGCTCACCAAGAACATCGCCTCCGAATTCGGACACCTTAACATACAGTGCAACGGCATCGGCCCCGGCTATATCGAAACGCCGCAGACCGACCCCCTGCGCGAAAGACAGCCCGACGGATCGCGCCATCCCTTCGACTCGTTCATAATCTCCAAGACGCCGGCCGAACGCTGGGGCACCGTGGAGGATCTCACCGGGCCGGCGGTGTTCCTGGCAAGCCCCGCGTCAGACTTCATCAACGGCCACATCCTGTATGTGGACGGCGGCTTGCTTGCCACAATCGGCAAACAGCCCAATTAACGCGTTATTACGCCGGAAAAAAGTGTTGCAATTTGGTGACAAACGTGTTACAATATCCGCAAGCAGCTGTAGTTGATGGCTGTTGTCAGCAGATTGCCAATTTGTTGCCGCGAGCAATCTGTCTATCATTAGGAGGAATTTATCGTGAAGAAAAGATTACCTATAGCACTGGCGCTCTCTGCAAGCTTGTTCCTGGCGGCTTGCGCAGCCCCCGCCGCTCCGGCTCCCGCTGTGCCGGCACCCGGCACGGATCAACAGGCTCCGGCCGATCCGGCTCCCGCCCCCGCGGCTGACCCGATCCGCCTGGTTGTGGCCGACAACCACCCGGAGACGCACCCGAGCGTAATGGCGCACAGATACTTCGAGCAGCTGATATTCGAGCGCAGCAACGGCGAACTGATTGCCGACATCTTCCCTGGCGCGGTTCTTGGCGGCGAAGGCGCGGTTATCGAACAAGTTCAGATGGGCGCGACACAGACCACAAGAATCTCGTCGGCAATGCTCCCCACAATTGACGACGCTTTCGCGGCACTCTTCCTCCCGTACATATGGAACAGCAGGGAGGACATGTTCAGAGTGCTTGACGGCGAAGTGGGCGACTACTTTGCGCAGAGGCTTCACCAGCACGGTATGCACATCCTCGCATGGCACGACCCCGGTACGCGCAACCTCTACAACGCACTCCGCCCGATCTACACCCCGGAAGACCTCGCCGGCATGAGAATCCGCGTGCAGGAGTCCGAGCTGATGATAAACCTTGTAAACGCGATGGGCGCGTCCGCTGTGCCAATGCCTATGGCGGAGCTGTACATGGCGATACAAACAGGCCTTGTTGACGGAGCGGAAAACAACTGGCCGACATACGCTCTGCACTCTCATTACGAAGTTGCGGGCTACTTCACGGTGAACGAACACTCCATCGTTCCCGAGCCGTTCCTCATCAACCTTGATTTTTGGAACAGCCTCAGCGCGGAACATCAAGAAATTCTGTTCACATCGGCACGTGACGCCGCGGAATACCAACGCGTAGAATGGGCCGCGGAAGAGCTTAGATCCGAAGAACACGTTGTAGCCGCCGGCGCGACAGTAGCACGCCTCACTCCGGAACAACGCGCGGCCTTTGCCGAACTCGCAATGACAATATATGCCGACTATGCCGACATCCAGTACCACATCGACATGATCCGCAACGCGCAATAGCTTCAATAAGGGCGTGGCTTGCCACGCCCTACCGCAATAGCTTAATTAACGATAGGGAGAAGGGCCGCCGCTCTTCTCCCTATTTAAGAGGTGGGAAAGATGACTAAAGCATACTCTGCGTATGCCAAACTTATAGACAAACTCTGCAAGGTGATAGATTTTGTGTGCAGCTTCCTCATGCTGGCGATGGTTGTGGTGGTGTTCTACCAAGTTGTAATGCGGCAGATATTCCAGAACCCGCCGGCGTGGAGCGAGGAAGTCTCGCTTATCATGAAGTGCTGGTTCGTGTACCTGGGCATAGCCCTTGGCATAAAGGAGGATCTGCACATAGGCATCACGATGCTTGTGTCCAGACTGCCTAAGAAGCTGATGTATGCCGTGGAAATTTTCGTAAGCTTGCTGATCCTTGGTCTTTCCGGGCTGTTCTTCCACTACGGCACGGCTCTTGCCACGTTTGTGCGCGCAAACTCACTGCCGGCCACCGGCATATCCGTGAGCGCGTTCTACTTTCCTGTCGCCGCGTCCGGCATACTGATGGTGCTGATAATGCTGCTGAAGCTTGCGGGGCAAATCGCCAACCGAAAGGAGATTATTGCAAATGACCACTGATCCCATGGCCATATTCATATTGATCGGGGGTTTCGTGTTCCTGATGGCTATAAAGGTACCGGTGGCTTTCGCGCTTGCTCTCTCGGCTTTTGCATCAGCGTGGTACTTTAACCCCATGTTCCTGCGTATTGTGGCACAGCAGCTTATCGACGGGCTTCGCTCGTTTAGCCTGCTTGCCATACCTTTCTTTATAATCGCGGGCAACCTCATGGGCGAAGGGGGCATAGCCCGGCGGCTGATAGACTTGGCGGATGTCTGCATAGGCCGCGTTCGCGGCGGCTTGGCGATGGTTAACGTTATGTCGTCCAAGTTCTTCGGCACGGTCTCCGGCTCCGTGGCGGCTGATACGTCCTCCCTTGGTACCGTGCTGATACCCATGATGGTGAAGCAGGGTTACGACAAAAACTTCGCCGTGGCAAACACCGTCACTTCGTCGATAGTCGGCCTTCTCATTCCGCCCAGCCACAACATGATTATCTTCGCGATGGCCGCCGGCGGTGGCGTGTCTATCGGCGCGCTGTTCCTCGCCGGTATTGTTCCTGCGCTGACCCTGGGCATCGGCCTGATGATCGTTACATACATCATTGCGATAAAGCGCAACTACCCCAAGGGTCGGGCATATTCCTTCAGAGAAGGCGCGAAGATCGCGCTCGACAGCTTCCTCGGCCTTATGACCATCGTGATCATCGTCGGCGGCATAACCTCGGGCTTCTTCACCGCCACCGAATCTTCGGTTATCGCCGTGGTGTACGCTTTTATCATCACGTTCTTTGTCTACCGCGAAATTCCGCTGTCGCACTTTAAGGTCGTCATGAAGAAGTCTGTGCGCACCGTGGCCATGGTTATGGCCATTATCTCGGCTTCGTCGGCCTTCGGCTTTATGATGACGGTGCTTCGCGTGCCCGATATGGTCACAAGCACCATGCTGCAAATATCGGACAACCCCATCGTCATCCTCCTGCTTATCAACATAATCCTGCTGGTGCTGGGGCTGGTGATGGACATGGCGCCGATGATACTGATAACCACGCCGATACTGCTGCCCGTTGCGCAGTCTGTTGGCATGGGGCCCGTGCAGTTCGGTATCGTGCTGCTGCTGAACCTTGGCATATCTCTCATAACTCCGCCGGTCGGCACCGTGCTGTTTATCGGTTGTTCCATCGGCAAGACAAAGATAGAATCGGTTATCAAGCCGCTGCTTCCGTACTACGCCGTCATGATCATCGTGCTGTTGATGATAACGTTCATACCGGCGTTGTCCATGTGGCTGCCGGGCGTGCTGCTTGATTAATAGAGAGGAGAGTCCGACATACGTAGCTTGGACGAATTGTTTAAGAAGGCCGCGGAGCGCCAAGGCTCGGTTGTGAGTGTGGCCGCCGCGGCGGATCCGCATGTTCTGGAGGCCGTGAGCGCGGCCAAACAGCGCGGCATAGCCGACTTTGTGCTGGTGGGCGATGAGGCGGAGATACGCCGGCTGGCCTCGGAACACAGCCTTGACCTGTCCGGCATGGAGGTCTTGCACGAACCCGACAACGACACGGCCTGCCGCAGGGCGGTGGAGCTGGTCGCCGGCGGCAAGGCCGATGCCCTCATGAAGGGTCTCGTGGACACGTCGGTGATAATGAAGGCCGCGCTTGACCGCGACGGCGGCATACGCACGGGGCGCAGGCTTAGCCACGTGGCCGTGTTCGAAGTGCCGACATACCACAAGCTGCTCTTTGTGACGGACGCGGCCATAACCATCGCGCCGGATCTCACGGGCAAGAAGGAGATCATCGAAAACGCCGTGGACGCTCTGCACAACCTGGGCATAAGAAACCCCAAGACCGCCCTGCTTGCGGCGAAGGAGAAGGCCGACGAAAAGATGCCGGTTACGCTGGAATACGCGCAGCTTGTGAAGATGGCCGCGGCGGGGGAGATAACGGGCTGTGTGCTTGACGGCCCGCTG
>WRAA01000140.1 GCA_009780445.1 Defluviitaleaceae bacterium | reverse complement strand
TATCCCGCGAAGATCTTCATGGGCGACACGGGTTCGCTGGCCCTGGGCGGGCTTATCGCCGCGCTTGCGATCATGCTGAAACTGCCGCTGTTCCTGCCGATAGTGGGCTTTGTCTACGTTATGGAGTCACTGTCCGTCATGATCCAGGTTGCCTATTTTAAGCGGACGGGCAAACGCTTCTTCAAGATGGCACCGATACACCACGCCTTCGAGCTTTCCGGCTGGCCGGAGACGAAGGTGGTCACTCTGTTCTACGTTGTAACCGCGGTCGCGTGCCTGGTCAGCTTCCTTGGCGCGAGATACATGTTCTGATTAGGGGGATACGCCATGGATTTCAAGGACAGGAAGGTGCTGGTGGCGGGGCTTGGGCGAAGCGGGATCGCCGCGGCAAGGCTGCTGAAGGCGCGGGAGGCTCTGGTGACGATCCAGGATATCAAGGATGAGGACGCGGTGGCCGACAGCGTAGCGGCGTTGGCGAAGGAAGGTTTCGAGCTGTTCCTCGGGCGCAACCCGCTGAACATCATACATAAGTTCGACATGATCGTGCTAAGCCCGGGTATTCCCATCGACATGCCGTTTGTGGAGATGGCGAGGAAGCTGCGTATACCGGTCTGGGGCGAGATCGAGCTGGCCTACCGCTTCACGCCATGCCCCGTCACCGCAATCACCGGCACCAACGGCAAGACCACCACCACCGCGCTCACGGGGGAGATCATGCGGCGCAAGTACGCCGACACCGCTGTGGTGGGGAACATCGGCGTGGCCTATTCGCAGGAGGTTGGCGCGCTTACGCCCGAAAGTTATGTGGTGGCCGAAGTCTCCAGCTTCCAGCTCGAAAGCGTACACGACTTCCGCCCGAAGATCTCGGCGGTGCTGAACATCTCCCCGGACCACTTAAACCGCCACAAGACCATGGAGGTCTACATCGGCACGAAGGAGCGCATCTTCGCCAAGCAGGGCGAGGACGACTATGTAGTGCTGAACTTTGACGACGACGTAACACGTAAGATGGCGGCACGCGCACGCGCAAAGGTGCTGTACTTCAGCCGCCGCCAACTGCTGGATGAAGGCGTGTTCCTGGACGGCGACACCATCCGCGCGAAGCTCTTTGGCCGCGATGTCTCCATCCTCAGCATCCACGACATGAAGATCATCGGCGCGCACAATGTCGAAAACGCGCTGGCCGCCACGGCAATGGCTCTGGCCGCAAACGTGGAACCGGCCGACATCGCCGCCGGCCTGCGAAGCTTCAACGCGGTGGAACACCGTCTGGAGTTCGTGGCCGAACGAAACGGCATTGCCTATTATAACGATTCCAAGGCCACTAATGTGGATTCCGCCATAAAGTCTCTCGAGGCCATTTCGCGCCCCATAGTGTTGATCGGCGGCGGTGCCGACAAGGGCGTGGAGTTCGGCGAATGGGTGAAGCTCTTCCCCGGCAGGGTCAAGCACCTGATCCTTATCGGCGAAGTGGCGGATCAGATCGCCGATACCTGCAAGGCCTATGAGTACACCAGTGTTACGAAGGCCAACAGCCTGCAAGCCGCTGTGGCCGCCGCGTCCGGCAAGGCCGCCGCGGGCGATGCGGTTCTGCTCTCCCCGGCCTGTGCCAGTCTGGATATGTTCGACAACTTCGAGCAGCGCGGTACGCTGTTCAAGGAGTTTGTGCTGCAGCAATAGGGTTCATAGTGAAGGTTCAACAAGGTGGTGAGCAGAATGGTGTCTAACAAGCGGGCGTATGAACACGAGCGCGAGAATACGCGCCCGAGGCCGCGGCCAAAGGTCGCGCAGGAGCGAGTGGAGCAGAGGGAGCCGGCCGCCAATGTTATCAACAGGGGCAGTATCGACTATACGATGTGCTTCGTGACGGTAGTGCTTGTGCTGATAGGTATTGTTATGATATTTTCGGCGAGCTACCACCAAGCGGCGATGCGCGGCTTCGGCACCTTCCATTTTGTGCGCCAACAGGCGATATTCGCGTCAGCGGGTTTTCTCGTTATGTATATAATGGCGAACATCAACTACCGGCTGCTGGTGAAAACGGGCTGGCTGCTGTACTTTATCTCAAGCGTGATGCTTGTGTATGTTGCTCTGTTCGGCGTGGTTGTGGGCGGCGCGCGGCGTTGGATCGAACTGCCGATCATCGGGCGGTTCCAGCCTTCGGAGGTCATGAAGGTGGCGGTGATATTCGTTATCGCCTTCTTGGTGTTCCGCGACAGGCGCACCCTCGATACGTGGAAGGGTTTCTTCTATGCAAGCGGCATTGTGGGCTTCGCCGTGAGCCTGGTGCTTCTTGGCCGAAGCCTTAGCGTGAGCCTGATTATCACAATAATCGGCATGGGCATGATCTTCGCCGCAAGCCCGCATATCTGGCGTTTTGTGGTGATGGGCGGGGCGGCGGCCGGCGGGCTGGTGATGTACCTGACCGTGTTGTCGGAGGACTTCCGCGGCGAACGGGTTAACGCATGGCTGGATCCCTTCGCCTTTCCGCTGGGCGTAGGCTACCAGACTATCCAGTCACTGTATGCGATAGCCTCCGGCGGTCTGTTCGGTCTTGGCATTGGCGAGAGCCGCCAGAAGAGCTTCATCCCCGAGCCTCAGCACGACATGATCTTCGCCATTATCGCGGAGGAACTGGGCTTCGCCGGCTCCGCCATGATCCTCGCGCTCTTTGGCCTGCTGATCTGGCGCGGCATTATGGCCGCCATACACGCGGCCGATATGTTCGGCGCGATGGTGGCCACGGGGATCGTGCTGATGATCGCCAGCCAGACCATCATCAACGTGGCCGTCGTCACCAATACCATTCCGAACACGGGTATGCCGATGCCGTTTATCTCCTACGGCGGAACGTCCCTCCTGGTTTCGATGTTCCTCGTGGGTGTGCTGTTGAACATCTCCCGATACCACAAGGACACCGGCGGAGCATAGGATGGGTCAGACCTTTTCGGCGGCGCGGATGCCGTCTATGGCGGCGGACCTTATTCCGCCGGCGTAGCCCGCGCCTTCGCCGCAGGGGTAGATGCCGCCGATGTTGGACTGTAGGGAGGACGGGCAGCGCGTGATTGTTACGGGTGAGGACGAGCGGCTTTCCACGGCGGTGAGGATCGCGCCGGGCGCGTCGAAGCCCGCTATTTTTTTGCCCATGGCGCGAAGGCCGCCGCGCAGGGCTTCCGTGACGAAGGGCGGCAGACAGTCCGCCAGGTTGGCGGGGGTGATGCCCGGGCGGTAGCTTGGGGTTACGCCGCCCGGGGCGGTGCTTGGCCGGCCGGACAGGAAGTCGGCCACGGTCTGGACGGGCGCGTTGTAGTTCGCGCCGCCCAGGGCGAAGGCTCTGCGCTCCAGCTCGCGCTGGAAGCTTATGCCGTCGAGAGGGTTTGGCGGCGCGGAAGGGTCTGCGCAAAAGTCGGACGGGGAGACGGAAACGAGCAGGGCGGAGTTGGCGTTTTGTTGGTCTCGCCGGTAGTAGCTCATGCCGTTGGTGACAACGCCCCCGGGCTCGGAGCTTGCGCCGACAACAACGCCCCCGGGGCACATGCAGAATGTGTACACGCCGCGCCCGCAGGGAAGGCGGTGGCTTAGCTTGTAGCAGGCCGCGCCGAGGGCGGGGTCGCCCGCGAACTTGCCATACTGCGCCGCGTCGATGTCGCTCTGGAGATGCTCTATGCGCACGCCGACGGCGAAGGGTTTCGGCGACATGTTCACGCCGCTGTGTTGGAGCATCTCCACGGTATCGCGCGCGCTGTGGCCGATTGCGGTGATCATGGCGGAGGCCGCAAGCCGCCGGAGGCCGCCGCCGTCGGCATAACAAACATGGGTCAGCCCGCCGTCCGCCGTCTCGATGCCGCAGAGCTTCGCGCCGAAGATAAACCGCGCCCCCAAGGCTTCCGACCGGGCGCGGAGGTTGCCTACGACGTCCACCAGCTTGTCCGTGCCGATGTGCGGCTTGGCGAGGTAGAGGATTTCCGGGGGTGCGCCGCACTCCACAAGAGTGCGCAGGACGAAGCCTATTCGGGTGTCGCGTATGCCCGTGGTGAGCTTGCCGTCGGAGAAGGTGCCAGCTCCGCCTTCGCCGAACTGGATGTTGCTGTCCGCCAGCAGGACACGGTTCGCGAGGAAGTTCTCCACGTCCTTGGCGCGCTCCGGGGCGGGCTTGCCGCGCTCCAGCACTATGGGCGCAAGGCCGCGGGCGGCCAGCACAAGGGCGGCAAACAGCCCCGCAGGCCCCGCGCCCACAACAACAGGCCGGTGCAACACCAAGCCGCGCGGCAGAACAGCCGGGTCGTAAGCGTCCGCGGGCGCGGCAACAACATCCCTGTGCCGCAGAAGCCTCTCGGCTCGCTTCGCCGAAAACTCGACGGCGTAAACCGCCACAATGCCGCCCTTGTCGCGGCTGTCGATGGACTTCTTAACAATGGTAAGGCCGCACAGCTCCGCCTTGGGCACACGAAGCTTCTTGGCGGCCAGCTCCGCCAGCTGCTCCTGCGTTGCGTGAATGGATGCTTTAAGGTTCGAGAATCTCAACTTTATCACGGGGATACACCTACTTCTGCTGTTCTTTGGCCGCGTGCAGACCGGCGGTATAGCCGGAGGACCAGGCCCACTGGAGGTTGAAGCCGCCGCAGCCGCCGAAGATGTCCAGCACTTCGCCGGCGGCGAACAGGCCGGGTACGAGACGGGACTGCATGGTGCGTGGGTCGAACCGGTTTGTTGCGGCGCCGCCGGCGGTGACCTGGGCGTGTTCGTAGCCGTTGTGGCTGTGCGCCTGGATCTCGAATTTCTTGAGCTTGGCGGCAAGACGGGATATGTCGGCCTCGGTAAGGGAGGCGGCCGGGGCGGCGAGGTTCGCAAAGCCGCAGGCGCGCAGGACTGCGTGGCCGACAGCCTTGTGCAGGATGCCCGTGAAGAAGGTGTCGAGAGTGGGGAAGGCGGGCAGGGAAAGGCGGCCGCGCAGGATGCTCTCGAGGCTCGGGCGGCTGTATTCGCGCATAAAGTCCAGGTGCAGGCGCGCGTCCTGGTGTGTGTGCAGTACGTGGGAGATGTCGAGGATTGCGGAGCCGGAGAGACCATAGTCCGTGAAGATCACGTCGCCGTCGGAGCTTGCGAGCTTGGTGCTGTCGCTGTAGGCCGTGACGCGGCAGGACACGCGGATGCCCTTCAGCGGCTTGCAGACGGTTGTGTCGGCGCGCAGCTGGCACAGCGCGGGGCTGCACCGCGTGATGTTGTGGCCGAGGGACGAGAGCAGCTTGTAGCCCGTTCCTCCGCCGCCCAAGGCGGGCGCGGCCTTGCCGCCTGTGCAGACGATTGCGCGGTCGTGCAGCATGGTGTAGCTTGCTTCGCCGATGCTGTAGCTTAGCACGAAGCCTTCCGGCTTGCGGCTGATGTCCGTGACCTCCGCGTCGGCCACGACCTCCGTGCCCAACGCGTGCAGAGTATGCCGCAGCACGTCCACCACCGACGAAGCCTGCGCGCTGTGCGGGAACACCCGCCCGCCGTGTTCCTTGCGGCACAGCAGGCCAAGGGCGGCGAAGGTCTCCAGCGTCTTTTCGGGGTACATCAGATCCAGAGCGGCCTCTGTAAACGCGGGATCCTCGCCGTAGTAGCGCGACGGCGCGGCCTCCAGGTTGCTTATGTTACAACGCCCGTTGCCGCTGGCCAGCAGTTTCTTGCCGATGCGGTTCTTGCGCTCGTA
>WRAA01000139.1 GCA_009780445.1 Defluviitaleaceae bacterium | reverse complement strand
TCGTGCTTGAAGTGGTGGTCGTCGAAGGCCAGGTACCCGTAGCCCATCCTGTCCAGCGTGGAGCGGGTATACTCGTAGCCGAGCATGGTCGGGTTGCACTTGATGTATGTATGAAGCTTCTTCACGTCCATCAAGTACTTGGCGATGCGCTCGATCTCCGTCGGCGGGCAGCCGTGCAGTGTGGACAGGGTGATGGACGTGCAGACATGCGGCGATATGCTGTCCACGAAGTCCCTGTCGATATTCTTGAAGCGGTCCCCATTGGCGTGCAGCCAGTTTATCGCGTTGATGAAGGAGTGGCTCAGCGCGGCGTTCTTCAAGCCCTCGATAAAGCAGTCGATCTTCATGGAGCGTATGCCCTCCAGATCGTAACCCACGCTCATGTTGAAGATGAAGTCCCGCTCGTTGCTGATGCCAAGCTCCCGCGCCACCACGTGCAGAGCCACCCACGCCTTCACATATTCGTCAAAGGCCCCGGGCACCGTAAGCTCCGTGGACCATTCTACGTTGTAGCCTTCGTCCTGCGCGTTGATGCACGGCCGCGGCACGCACTTGCGAAGAGCCTCGCCGTCCATCTTCTGCACTGTTTTCAGCTCGATAAAGCGGCTTCCCGTGAGATATGCCGACACTATGTTCTGGCAAAGCTGGGAGTTCGGCCCGGCCGCCGGCCCTATTGGCGCGGAAAGCTTTTCGCCGAACATTTCAATATATGTGCCGTTGGTGCTACGGTAGAAGTCTTCCTTGCGGATGCCGAAGATTGTTCCGTGGCTCTCGTACTCCGAAAGTATCCAGTCCATAAGCTGCCCGAACGGTATTTGTCTCATTAATTCGCCCATGTGTAATCTCCCCGTGTTGTATGGTACGCACAACGGCCGCAGAACCTGTTAACAGTGGTAAAATTAGTTAAACAGGCTCTGCGGCGTCGTGCTGTGCTGTGTGCGGCTTATACGTATTCGATCTCTTCTTCGGAGCGGATGGCCTTCGCTATTCTCGCGAAGTCCTCCTTGGTCATGAACAGGATGTTGATGAGGATGGCTACGACAGACATCAGGAGGATTCTGTCAGCGGTGATGAACTGCATCCAGCCCGGAAGGTGCTGGATAAGCAGGGAGTAGTTGGAGCCGGCAACACCCGCGCCTATCGGGGGCGCGAAACCAAGGCCTATCGCGAAGGTCACGCAGAGCTGGGTTATCTTCTTGGGCGGGAAGCCGTCCTTGGAGATAAGCACCAAGGCGTTGGTCATGATAAACGCGAACACGGCCAGTATACCGCCGCCGATTACCGCCGCCGGCATGGACGCAAACACCGCGCCTATGGGCGGGAAGAAGCTTGCCGCGATCAAGGTGATGGACGAAAGCGTCAGAACCCACTTGCTGATAACCTTGGTGTATGCCACAAGAGCGGCGTTCTGCCCGAACTCTGTGTTAGGCAGGGCGTTGAAGATAAGGGCGACTATGGTGCCGAGAACGTCGCCGTACAGCGCGCCCGCGGTTTCCTTGTTCGTGGACATTCTGCCCATGGACTGGGATGTGATCGTGTGGGTGTAACCTATTGTCGCAAGACCGGACGCGACATACACCGCGAAGAACATACCTATCGCCCACGGTTCGAACACGATGCCAAGCGTAAAGGGCATAGGCACGGCGAATATACGCGCTTCAACTATCGGCGTGAAGTTGACCATGCCGAGCATCATTGCCACGATGTAACCCGTGATCATGGCGAAGAGCGCCGATGCCATCTTCCAGATGCCGGTGCCGAAACGCTGCAGCACTACGTACACCGTAAACACAAGGAACGCAACGCTGAGGTTCTGCGGCGAACCGAAGTTCGGGTTGGTGCCGGGGCCGCCGCCGCCGAAGTTATTGATACCGATGCCGATAAGCATGATACCCACGGACAGGAGCGAACAGCCGAGAACAACAGGCGGCAGGAAGTGTTTCAGATACTTGTAGAACACGCCGAGCAAGACTTCCGCGATAGCCGCAACGAGCAAGCCGCCCAGAACCAGGCCTATCGGGTTGTGATGCCCCATTGCCACGGCCGCCGCGGCCACAGCCGTCATCGGCGGTATAAATGTGGACGACGTACCCATCATGATAGGCAGGTTCGCGCCTATCTGGAAGCCGCCTATGCGTATCGGATACAGGTTGATAAGGGTTGCAAGACCCGCCGCGATAAGCGCGCCCTGCAGCATGATGACTGTCTGATCCGACGTAAGCTGTGCCACGCCGGCAACCACCATTATAGGCACGAGGTTACTGGCGTACATTACCAGTATGTGCTGGATGGAGAGTGGATACGCAAGCTTGAATTTCGGCCTGGACTCCATAATGTGCATCTTGGCCACTTCCGGGTCCATTGAGTCAAGATCTACGGTTGCCGATGTCCATCCATTTTGCTCTACCAATTTCTTCATACTCATGATAACATCCCCCCCTTTCTATATCTAGCTATTCACACGCCTCCAAAAGTCCGCCGCTTGCTCGCGCGACTTTGCGAAGATCTGCCGTTCGTCCGCCACAAGCAGCTCGCGCTGTTTGTAGACAAAACGCCCGTTTATCATGGTGCTGTCCACGCTTCTGCCCATCATGCCGAAGAGGATATGCCCCCCGATATTGCCGGCGTGCATGGGCGTGAGCGGGTCGTAGTCCACCACGGCGATATCGGCTTTTGCGCCCTTGCTGATAATGCCCACGGTGCCGCCGAAGTGCCGCTGCGCGATCTCCCTGTTGTTGTCGAACAGCATTTGGTGGGACTCCCCCCAGGCGACGCTGGGATCGCAGAGGTGGTGTTTATGTAGTATGTTTGCTACCTTCAGAGACTCGAACATGTCGGAGGTGTATCCGTCCGTGCCAAGCCCCAGCGTCACGCCCTTCGCCAGGCATTGCAGCACCGGCCCGCAGCCCACGGCGTTGCCCATGTTAGATTCGGGATTGTGTACGACAAGGGTTCCGGTGTCGGCCAGCAGCTCGATTTCGGCCGGCGAAATGTGTACGCAGTGTACGCAGATGGTCTTGCTGCCGAGTATCTTGGCGTCGTACAGGCGGTTTACCACGCGCTTGCCGCACTTTGCAAGGGAGTCGTACACATCGGAGATGCCTTCGGCCGTGTGGATGTGGAAGCCCGCGTCAAGCCCGCCCATTTCGGCCACACAGGTCTCCAGAGTTTCCTGCGAAAGCGTCAGGGAGGCGTGCATACCGAACATACCGTGTACCATACCGCCGCTCTGCGCCTGCGCGTGTTTGATAAAGCTTACGTTTTCGCGGATGCCCGCCGCGCAGGCCAACGCCCCGTCGCGGTCCGTGACTTCATACGCAAGGGATGTGCGGATGCCCAGCTCCTTGGCCGCGTCCGCGATCACGAAGAGGCTTCCGTCTATGTGGCTCTGGCTGGCGTGGTGGTCGAACACCGTGGTCACGCCGCTCTTGATACAGTCCACCAAGGTTGTGTACGCGCTGTGTCGCACGTCGTCCAGGTTCAGCACCTTGTCCACGCGCCACCACAGGTTCTCGAGAATCATTGGGAAGTCCTTGTTCACCGGCGAGTTCTCAAGGCTCATTCCGCGGGCGAACGCGCTGTAGATATGCGTGTGCGCGTTGATCAGCCCGGGCATTATGACCTTGCCGTCCACGTCGAAGAAGTCCGCCTCGGGGTACCTTGCCCGCATGTCTGCCGTTGTGCCGAAGTCCGCTATCTCCGTGCCGTCCACGGCCACGCAGCCGCCCGGAATAAACGGTTCCTCCGCGTTCCTTGTCACCAAGTTTCCGTTGCCTATCAGTTGCATAAGGTCTTTCCCTCACTATCTTAGAGCCGAAAGCCGCAAACGCGGCCTCTGGCTAAATTTACAACTACAGTACGCGTCTGCCGTCCTTCGCGAGGATGTCGTGCAGGGTCTTTTCGGCGTTGGCGAACTTGCTCATGAACATCATTGCCGCGATTATATACGGCTTGAAGCCGGCTTCCTTGTAGAGCGGCACGCGGTAGCGATCGAACACCGACGCGGCGACTTCGCCTTCCTTGCAACTCACGCCGCTGATGTCCGCCGGCAGGCAGTGCATGTAGAGCGCCTTGCCGTCCTTGGTGAGCTTCATTGCGTCCTCGGTGCATTCCCAGCCCTTGTGTTGGGCGTTCTGCGTGAGAAGCTCCTTCTCCAGAGCCTTAATGCCGTCTGTGTCGCCGTTGCCGTAGAGATCCGTCCTCTTTTCCATTGCGGCGAAGGGTGCCCAGCTCTTGGGGTATACGATGTCGGCGTTCTTGAAGGCCTCTTCCATGGAGTGGGACTTGATGAAGCTTCCGCCCGTGGCGGCCGCGTTTTTGCGCGCGACTTCTTCCGTCTCGCCCATGAGGTCGTAACCTTCGGGGTGCGCCAGGGCGACTTCCATGCCAAAGCGGCTCATCAAACCGATGACACCCTGCGGCACAGACAGCGGCTTGCCGTAGGACGGCGAATATGCCCACGTCATGGCGATCTTCTTGCCCCGGAGGTTCTCGACACCGCCGAAATGGTGGATGATGTGCAGCATGTCGGCCATGCTCTGCGTTGGGTGGTCGATGTCGCACTGGAGGTTCACGAGGGTTGGGCGTTGTTCCAGCACACCTTCTTCGTAGCCGGCTTGCACGAACTTGGACACGTCGCGCATATAGGTGTTGCCCTTGCCGATGTACATATCGTCACGGATGCCGATTACGTCGGCCATGAAGGATATCATGTTAGCGGTTTCGCGCACGGTTTCGCCGTGGGAAATCTGCGACTTGCCTTCGTCGAAGTCCTGCATTACAAGGCCGAGCATGTTGCACGCGCTGGCATAGCTGAAGCGCGTTCTGGTGGACTGGTCGCGGAACAGGGAGATGCCCAGGCCGCTGTCGAACACCTTCGGCGAGATGTTACTCTCGCGCATCTTCCTGAATATGTCCGCAACCTTGAACACCGCGGCGATCTCGTCGTCGCTCTTTTCCCACGTTAGCAGAAAGTCGTTGTTGTACATACCCTTTGCGTCAAATCTGCTGAGTTCGCCTATCATTGCCTTTATGTCTGCCATGTGATCTGATCCTCCTCTGGTGTGATTATCTGTTATACATCGTTGGAACCAGTGCGTACACTGCCGCGCATTTTACGAGGTCGCTCTTCCATGTCTTTTCGTTCGGCGCGTGCGCTTCTTCTTCCTTGCCCGGGCCAAAACCCACGCAGGGTATGCCGTAGCGGCCCATGATGGACACGCCGTTTGTGGAGAATGTCCACTTGCTTACGTTCGGCTCTCCGTAGGTTTCGGTGTGGGCGGCGATCACGGCCTGTGTGGCCTTGTGATCCGTGGGGATAACCCATGTGGGGAAGAAGCAGTCTGTCGGGTACACCAGGCCTGTGTAGGCCGGGCGGTCATACTTATACATGCTCACAACCGCGCCGTGCTTCTTCACGGACGGCAGATCCTCGATCTCTTTCAGAGCCATCTTATATGTTTCGCCGTCTGTCAGGCGGCGGTCGATGGAAATTGCGCAGCTGTCGGCGACGGCGCAGCGCGAAGGCGATGTGAAGAATATCTCCGATATGGCAAGCGTCCCCTTGCCCAGGAATTCGTCATAACCGAGGTCGTTCGCCTTCTCCTTCACGTCCAGGATTATTTCGCCCATCTTGTAGATGGCGTTGTCTCCGCGTTCCGGCGCGGAACCGTGGCAGGATACGCCCTTTACGTCCACGCGGATCTCCATGCGTCCGCGCTGGCCGCGTGTGATGTTGCCG
>WRAA01000138.1 GCA_009780445.1 Defluviitaleaceae bacterium | reverse complement strand
ACACCGTCATGTCGGAGAAGGGCTTCGGCGTTTGGAATGTTCTGCCGACACCCATTTTCGCGCGGCTGTAGGGTGCCTGATCCTTCAGCAGGTGTTTGACGCCGCCCCTGTCGTAGTAGATGATCTCGCCGCTGTCCTGCGTGTACACGCCCGTCATAAGGTTCACCGATGTGGACTTTCCGCACCCGTTCGGCCCGATAAGCCCCAGAAGCTCGCCTTCATAGATCTCCATGTTAAAGCTGTTGACAGCGTGAACGCCGTTAAAGGATTTGTCAAGATTCTTTAGCTCGATCACAATTTTGCTATGGTCTGCCACTCGCACCACCTCCAAGCCCAAGCTTTTTCAGATCGAAATTGTCGAATATCGAGATTATGCCGTTCGGCTTGAAGAGAACAATTATTACGATAAGCAAGCCGTACATGACCCAGCCCGCGCCGCCGCCGCCGATATGCTGGAGGTAGGCGTTGGAGAGTTCAAGAAGAGGAACGGACACCAGCGCGCCCACGGTCGGCCCCCACTTATTTCCCATGCCGCCGAGTATGGCCACAATCGCAATACGCACGCTCATGTCGTGGGAGGCGAACGTGTTAGGGTCGGCAAAACCAAGCTGGAACACGTACAGCACGCCCGTGACGGACAGCATCATGCCGGACACGATAAACGCGGTAAGCTTCACCCCGGAGGACTTAATGCCAAGGGACTCCGCCGCGTCCTGGTCGTCGCATATCGCGCGCAGGTAGTGGCCCAGCCTGTTGCGTTCGATATAGGTTACAATGCCCACTGTGATAAGCAGCCACGCCAGAGCAATGAAGTAGAAGGGTATCGCGCTGTCGAAATGCAGGTTCCACAGGCTGTTGCCGCGGCGTATCATAAACGCAACACCCAGAGAGCCTCCCGTGAAGTCGGAGAAGTAGATCAGCAGCTGGCGGAAGATGGTGGTGCAGGCAATGGTGGCTATGGCGAAGTATACGCCGCGCATACGAAAGCACGGCAGGCCGATGATTATGGCCAGCACAACGGCCAAGCCCATCGCGGGTATCATGCTTATCCACGGCGAGATGTTGCCGTGGCGCACAAACAGCAGGATCGACGTATATGCGCCCACGGCCACAAATGTGGAGGATGCCCACGACGTCTGCTTTCCGTATCCGCCGATGATGTTCCACGCATTACCCATGGCGGCGAAGAAGAACACTTCCATCGCCACGCGCGTAAGGTAGCGGCTGTCTATCACAAAGGGGTATATTAAACACGCAAGAAGGAAGGCGGCCAACACCCAGTGGTTTTTCGCTAATTTTGTAAGCTGCATTACGCGGTCCTCCTTCGTTTGCCCAGAAGGCCGTATGGACGGAATATCAGCACGAGCATCAGCACAAGGTTAATGCCCGCAAGCGCGACGGTTACGCTGATGTACGTAGACACAAAGGATTCCACCAGGCCGATTATGATTCCGCCGAGCAGAGCGCCCTTGATATTACCCAGCCCGCCAAGGACTATGGCCGACATGGCCACCGTGGAAAACGCCGCGCCGAGAGTCGGGAACACCAGGAACATGGGCGAAAGCAGCAGCCCCGAGACCCCCGCGAACATCGTGCCGAGCGCGAAGGCAATAACGTATATGCGGCTTGTGCGTATGCCGAGGGATTCGGCAACCACGCGGTTTTCCGACGTCGCCCGCATAGCCCGCCCCACGTCTGTGCGGCTTAGGAACCAGTTCACAAACACCACGAACAGCGCGGCCGCGCAGAACGCTATAACGCGCGGGATGGTGAATATCGTGCCGAACATTTCAAACGAACCGAAGCGGAGTTCGTTGGAGATCGGCACGCTTCTGAAATTCGCGCCGAACATAAGCTGGAGCATGTTTTGTATCACAAACGACAGGCCGATGGTCAGCAGGATGTAGTTGCTGTCTCCCTGGCCGATAACCCTGTTTATCGAAAGCTTGAAGATGATACAGCCGATGAGGTACATGGACGCGGCTACGGGAAGGATCAGCCAGTACGGCAGCGCCCCATCCGGCAGGAACTGGTAGAACACATATGTAAGATACAGCCCTATTACGAGAAAGTCGCCCTGCGCAAAGTTCACTATCTTCATAACGCCGTGTATCATTGTCAGCCCGACGGCAATCAGGGCGTACACCCCACCTATGAGCAGCCCGTTTACGGTAACTTGGAGCATATGACCACCTTTTATTAAAACTGGAGGATGGAGACGGCCATACCATATGGCGGTTCCATCCTCCTCTGCGCTATTGGTTATCAGTTAAAAGGTTCGAGCGTCTGCGGATTAAGCAGCGGAGAAGCCGCAAGATCCGGAGGGAACACCGCCGTCGGGCGGTTGTTCTGCCACTGGAGTATTACGGGAAGGGAGGCCGTGTTCAGCCCTGTTTCAGGGTCGAAATCGCTGAAGCCGTTGATAATGCCGAACCAGTCGCAATCGTCCTGCGTTACTCTGCGCAGTTCGTCGCGAATTGCTATCGGGTCGTCGGAGCCGATCCTTTCGATAGCGGCAAACGCCGTCATGATGCTGATGAGGGTGGGGCCGCCCTGGCCGGGGATAAACTCGCCGAACTGCTCCTCGTACCAGTCGTTCATCATCTGCCAGCCCGCGTGTTCACGCGCGCCTGTCTGATCCCATACCCACGAGTCAACGGAGGTTATGCCGTTAACCTGTTCGCCGATATCCACAAACAGCGAAGGCCAGGTCATGCCGGCGCCGCCGCCCAGTACCAGCGGGTTGTAGTTAAGCGCGCCCATGGCTGTGAAGATGAGGCTGAGGTCGCTTGGGTAGGAGCTTGGCATGATAACGTCCACGCCGGCGTTCATCAGAGCCGTAACAAGCGGTGTAGCGTCGGTAAATGTCGCCACTTCGTAAGACATGTCAACGGCAAGGCTAAGCCCGCGGGCTTCCAGCTGGGTCCTGGTGTTCTGCGCGTTGTCGGTTCCCCATGCGTCGTTGGCGTAGATAAGGCCAAGGTTAAGATCGGCAAACTCTATGCCGAGGTGGTTCGCGTAATACTCAAGGAACTCCAGCTGCAGCGGGATAAACGTGGCCGCTATGGCCGAAGGCTGGAAGGAGAACGTAGAGCCTTGCTGGGATATCGCGGCGTTTGCGGCCGCGCCGGTGATCATCGGGATCTCGAACCTTTCGGCTATGGGAAGCTGTACCAGAGCGATGGACGAGTTGGAGTTGCCGATTACAACGGAGTAGTTGCCCGCGTCCAGAGCTTGTTCAAAGGGAAGGGAAGCCTGCGCCGCGTCGGAGGTCGAGTCGATAACCGTTATCTGGATCGGCCGCCCGCCAAGGGACGAGAACCCGCCCAGCACTTCGTTTATGTACCACTCCGCCGTCTGCGCCGCCATAGTAACCTGCCGCCCCGATTCCGCGTTCGGGCCTGTCATCATTGCGAAGGCCATAAAGTGTACAGGCTCGTCCGACGCTGTGTCGGCCGGGGTGTCTGCCGGCTGGTTGCCCTGCGGAGCCTGCGGGGGCGGGGGAGCTTGCGCCGGAGCCGCGCCGCCGGGCGTACACGCGGCAAGCGTAAGAATTGCGGCCACACCGATTGCGGTAAGCGATAACAATTTCTTCTTCATAGACACTCTCCTAAATTCTTGATTGCTGGACGAACTCCAGGTTTTTGTAGATGTGTTCGTACATGCTTTCTCTGGCGGCGGCGTGGTCGTGTTCGGCTATGGCCGTCACGATCTTGTCGTGGTAGTACACACCAAGGTCTCCGCCCATGCAGTTCACCATGCGCTTCATGTGCTGTGCGTAAACATCGCTGACTATTTCATATGTCTTGATTATAAGGTTGTTCCGAGATATCTGCGCTATCGTATAGTGAAACTCGAGATCCACTACAGCCAGCTCGTCAAGATCCTGCTGCAGCGAGAGCATCTTCTTCACAATACGCCTAAGCCCGGCGATGTCGCGCTTTGTCGACCGTTGCGCCGCAAGCGCGCACGCCCCGGATTCCACCTCCATGCGGAATTCCAAGATAGTCTTGAAATCGTTTTCAAGATAGGCCACGGGTATCAGGCTGTTCATGCTCGAAGCTGTGGTCGGCTCCTTGACATAGGATCCGTCGCCGAGATATGTCTCGATAAGACCCAGAGCATTCAGCCGCAACAGCGCGTTCCTAACCGTGACACGGCTTACGCCGAAAATCGCGCACATCGCCTGCTCCGAGGGCAGTCTTGAACCCGGCTCCCACGTGCGGTCGAATATCTTCTGCTTCATCTTGTGAAATGTTTGGTCGCTTACGCTCAGCTTGTGTGCCCTCTCCACGGTTACAGCACCTCCTTTCAAATGCACAGCAACAACATCGCCTCAAAGCCTTGTGTTCAGCGAGTTTAACGGTATTTTGCCTCCAAATCTGTATTACCGATTTACAATCTCAATTATAGCACAAACATTTTCAAACTTCAATCTGTAGTATTGCTAAATTTTGCGTAATCTGTTTGTGACATTTTGCTATAGCGACACAAAAAACAGACCGTCGCTAACCGGTCTGTTCTATAGTGTATTACCAAGTATATTACCACTCCGCCACAGTTCCGTCATAATTTCGCCACAGCGGAGACTTCCAGTTGTGCGGTATTTTTGCGGCCTCGGCCACGGCTCCTTCGTCTATGGAAATCCCAAGCCCGGGTGCTTTTGTTACGCCGAAATAGCCGTCGTTGTACCGAAACGCGTCGCGGTCTTTTAAGTAGTCCGGCAGGTCCGCGCCTTGGTTATAGTGAATGTGTATACTCTGTTCCTGGATGAACGCGTTGGGGGAGCAGATGTCGAGCTGTACGCAGGCGGCAAGGGCTATGGGGCCAAGAGGGCAGTGTGGCGCGATGGCTACGTCATAGGCCTCGGCCATGGCCGCGATCTTCCTGCATTCGCTGATGCCGCCGGCGTGTGACAGATCGGGCTGGATAATGTCCACATAACCGTCGTGCAGGAGCTTCTTGAAATCCCACCGGGAATACATACGCTCGCCCGTAGCGATGGGCGTGGATGTGTGCCGCGCGACTTCACGCAGAGCCTCTATGTTTTCCGACAGCACCGGTTCCTCGATGAACATCAGGCGGTACTGCTCCAGTTCCTTCGCCAGCACCTTGGCCATGGGTTTGTGAACCCTTCCGTGGAAGTCCACGCCTATGCCGAAGTCGAAGCCCAGCGCGTCGCGTATCGCCCCTACACGGTCGCACACGGCCTGTATCTTCGAAAAGTCGTCGATGTAGTGCAGTTCCTCCGTGCCGTTCATCTTCACGGCCTTGTAGCCCTGCTCACGCGCCTTCGCGGCCTGCGCCGCCACGTCGTCCGGCCTGTCTCCGCCTATCCAGCGGTACACCTTCAGCCTGTCGCGGCAAGCCCCGCCCAGCATGTCGTACACCGGCGCGCCGTAAAACTTGCCCTTTATGTCCCACAAGGCCTGATCCACGCCGGAAATGGCGCTCATGACCTCAGGCCCGCCGCGGTAGAACCCTCCGCGGTACATCACCTGCCAATGATCCTCTATCGGCATAGGGTCCTTGCCCACCAGCCAATCCCTAAGCTCTTCGACAGCGGCTCGCACAGTGTCCGCGCGGCCTTCCACAATCGGTTCGCCCCAGCCTGTTATACCCTCGTCGGTCTCCACTTTCAGGAACAGCCACCGCGGCGGCACCTTGTAGAGAGTAAGGTCAGTTATCTTCATAGCATCCTCCCGGGTTGTTATACGAATGTGACTTTGTCGTCGAAGGTGAGTTCGCGCTTGATGGGTTCTTGGTTGGCGTGGCCCAGAGCCACGGACAGCACGAACCGGTGTTCCGGCGGGATCCGCAGTTTCTCGGTGTAGAGAGGCCCCTTTGTTGGGTCGGCGAAGATTTTGTCCAAGACTCCGATTATCACGCTGTCGATCCCCATGGATT
>WRAA01000137.1 GCA_009780445.1 Defluviitaleaceae bacterium | reverse complement strand
CTCCTTGCGAACCACTTCGGGTTCGCGGCGTCGTCACTTCCTTGTCTTTCGACAAAAATCCTCGCGAATGCACATCAAATTTAGCATTGGCGAAGCACTAGGGAAGCATATGCGATAGTGCAGGACATGGCAAACATCGAGGGTATGAACCTGCCGCCGTTTGACGAAATGGTCAAGAAGGTTAGGGGCGGCGAATAGGGGTTACGCCTGCGCCTTCTTGTGGAAGCCCCGCAGCTTCTTGTGCGCCCTGCCGTGTACGCTTGCGGGCGGGAAGCGGCCGGAGCCGTTTGGCCTGCCCGCTTCGGTGCCGGTGAGGATCTCCAGTGCTTCGTCGATATGGCCGACGGGATAGATGTGGAACGCGCCGGCCTTCACCGCTTCGACCACGCTGTCTTTCAGCACAAGGTCGGCCACGTTGGCCCGGGGGATGATCACGCCCTGGCCGCCGGTTAGGCCGCGCTTGCGGCACAGATCGAAGAAGCCCTCTATCTTGGGCGTAATGCCGCCAACGGCCTGCACCCGGCCCATCTGGTCCAGGGAGCCTGTCATGGCGATACCCTGGGAGATGGGGCAGTCCGCAAGGCTCGAGAGTATTGCTATCGCCTCGGCGGCGGACGCGCTGTCGCCATCCACGCCGGAGTAGGTCTGCTCGAAGGCGATACGGCCGGAGAGGGTCAGCGGGAAGTCCTGCGCATAGGTTTGGCCAAGGTAGCCGGACAGCACCAGCACACCCTTGCTGTGAATGGGGCCGCTTAGCTCGGCCTCTTTTTCTATGTTGATTATGCCGGACTTGCCCATGTAGGTTGTGGCGGTTATGCGCGACGGCTTGCCGAAGAGGTGGCCCGAAACTTCGTAGACAGCAAGGGCGTTAATCTGCCCGGACTTCGCGCCGTTGGTGTCGATCATGATTGTGTCATCGCGCAGCATCTCCGACATCTTGGTCTGTACAAGGTTGCCGCGGAACTCGCGCTCGTCAAGAACCGCGCGTACATGCAACGCCGTGATAATGTCACTGCCGGCACCGTCCGCGAAGGCGTCGGCCTCCGTAATAGTATCGGCAAGCCGCCCAAGGCCGCTTGTGAGCTTGCGCCCGGTCTCGGCCAGGCGGGACGAATAGCGGCACACAAGGCTCACGGCCTCGTAGTCCATGTGGCGCAGCTTCTCGCGCTCCGCGAATGACTTGATAAAGCGCGCGGTATGCAGGATGCTGTCTGAATCGCGGTCGATCTCGTAGTCGAATTCGGCGTGGATCTTGAAGAGCTTGCCGAACCTGTCGTCGTACTCGCTGATAAGCTCGTGCAGATCTCGGGAGCCGATGAGGATCACCTTCAGGCTGACCGGCACAGCCTGCGGGCGTATTCCCGCCAGCGTATAACCCGTGGTAAGCTCCGGGCGCGGCTCGATCGCGGCTTCGCCCGTGGCCAGCACGCGGCGCAGGGTCTCCCAGGCATAGGGGTTGCTGAGCAGATCCGCGGCGTTCAGCACCAGGTATCCGCCGTTTGCGGCGTGAACAAGGCCCGGGCGGATCTTCTGCAAATCAGTTGTGAGGTTGCCGTATTCGTTATCGTATTCGGTCTCGCCGAAGAGGTTTGCGTAGGTTGGGTTGTGGCCGACTATCACGGGGGCGTTGTCGCGCCCGGCGTTGTCGCACACAAGGTTGATGCGGTACTTGGAGAGCGTATCGGAGCCGCCCTTGCGCTGGTACCACGGCAGCATTGCGGCAAGGGATTCATCCTCGTCAGCTTCGGCCCGCACGAAGTCCTGCAAGTTTTCCAGCATGTGTTCCTTGATATCCGCAAGGTGCCGGCCGGCGGCGGGCTGTTCGCGGTATTTCTGCATAACGGGCGCGAACAAACGCCCCAGCAGGAACAGCCCCACGCTGTACTCCAGAGCCTCCACGTCTGCCCGCACGGCCTGTTCAAAGTCCTTGATGGCGCGGACTGTCGCGCTTGCCGTGGCGGATATACCCTCGGAATTGCGCATGATCTCGGCCTTTACCTGTTCGTCAAGCTCTTCGTATGCGTCCTCGGATATCAGCTCGCCGTTTATGATGGGCATGAAGTACATTCCGGAGGCCGTGGTCTTTACGCCGAAGCTGACCTTCTTGGCCTCTTCGGCGACTTCACGCAGGAGGTCGTCGTGCTTGGTCTGGTAGAGCTTCACAACCTCGTGCTTGCGCGTCTCGAAGTCCTTGGACATAAAGACCTTCGACAGCTCTTCGCCGGCCTCGCCCACAAGCTCTTCGATATCCCGCGCAAAAGCGGCACCAAAACCGGCCGGCAGGGCCAGGAGCTTGGGAGAGCGCGGGTTCTCGAAGTTGTGTACGTATGCTATATCGGGCGGCGCGGCCTCCAGGGCGGCCTGACGGCGTGCGGCCTCTTCGGCGAAACCCGCCCTGCCCGTGCCGGGTTCGCCCGTGACAAAGATGTTGTAGCCCCGCGCTTTGATCGACAGGCCAAGGCGCATGGCACGCACGGCGCGTTCCTGCCCGATAAGGCCTTCGTTGTCCGCAAGGTCTCGCGTGGTGGCAAAGCTTGGCGCGTCAAATTTCGGTTGAAGCCGGGAATGGTCGAGTTCGTAGGGCATACATACCTCGCTCTATACTGTTTTCCACATAATGAAAGCGTCCTCGCCGGTGTCGGCGTAGTAACCTTTGCGGCGGCCGTGCGTTTCAAAGCCGTGCTTGGCGTACAGGCTCTGCGCGGCCGTATTGCCCACGCGCACCTCCAGGGTCAGAGCGGTTATGCCCAGGTGTTCGGCAAGCTCGGCAAGGCTGTGCAGTATCTTCGACGCTATGCCGCGCTTGCGGTGCGCCTCGAGTACCGCAAGGTTGGTGATGTGGCCTTCGTCGCCGATCCTCCACATGCCGGCATAACCCACAAGCAGGGGTTCCGCAAAGGGTCTGTGCAGGAAGGCGGCAAGGTAGTGGGCGTGTTCGTTTGTCGTCAGCTCTCGCAGGAGGGATTCGCGGGACCACGGCGTGGCAAAACAAACGCGTTCAATGGCGTGTACCGCGTCAAGGTGCCGTACCTGCATAGGTTTTACAAGGATCATGTCGGCACGCCCTGTTTCTCCTCAAGCTCGCGCTGTGCCTGCGGCTTGCGGAGGTAGAATGGGGTAAAGTCGTTGTAGCCCGCGGGTTCGTGTCCGCCGGCAAGCCTGTGCAAGGCAAGATACGCCACGGAGGACGCGCGTACATAGCGCGTGTTGGCCGGCGCGATGGTATGGCCGGCGGCCAGGATTGCGGCGGCGTTGTCCGGCACGCCCACGCCGTCGCCGGTGAACACGGCAACCGCGCCGCTTTCGCCAAGGCCACTCAGAACCTGCGCAAGAAGCACGCACTCATACTCGCCCACGCGGCGCAAAAGCCCGCCTTCCCACACATATGCCGCCGTATACACCTGCCCGCGCCGCGCGTCCATCACAGGCACGATGCGCAAAGACGCGTCAAGAACATTATATGCCAGAGCGTCGAGAGTAGGAACCGCGGCAATGCCGATATTTAGGGCATGAGCAAGTCCCTTTGCCGCCGCCGCGCCGATGCGTATACCCGTGAACGAACCCGGGCCGGACGTACAGGCGATAACATCAATATCGCGCGGCTGAATCTGCGCCATGTTCAAGCATGTGTCAAGCATGGGCATAAGCCCTTCGCAGTGCTGTTTGCGCGGGTTTGCCGCTGTTGTTTCGGCCAGCAGGTTGCCCCCGCGCAGCACCGCCGCCGATGAGGACGCGCCGCTGGTGTCCATAGCAAGGATCGTGTTCACGCGTCACCTCTTTCTATGTGTATGCGGCGTGTTGTGCCGCCGTTTGAATCCTGGGTTATGGTGACATTGACGCGCCTTCCGGGGGCGACGTTTTCGCCCAGCGCGTCCTCCACAAGCTGCGCCCACTCCACCACCACGACCCCGCCGCCCTCCAGATAGTCGTAGAACGCGGTGTCCTCCAGCCCGGCGGAACCGCCCAGGCGGTATACGTCGTAGTGGAACAGTGGTACGCGCCCGGAGCGGTATTCGCAGACGATGGTGAAGGTGGGGCTTGTTACGGTGTCCAGGATGCCAAGGCCTTCGGCCAATCCCTTCGTAAAGGCCGTCTTGCCCGCGCCCAGCCCGCCGTAGAGGCACAGCACGTCGCCGGCATGTAAGCTTTTTGCAAGCCGCGCCGCAAGGGCGTGGGTTTGCTCCGGTGAAGTTGTAGTATAAGTCATGGTTGTCTACCTCGTCAGACCACTAAAAAACCATGCTTTCGCACGGTTTTTCAGTACAGCTATTATATTCGCGTTGAAAACTACTCAGTGAAAGTTACTCAGTAAAAGTTACCTTGCCTGTGTGGAAGTCGTAAAGCGCGCCCACTACCAATGTGCCTTGGCCTTGGATAACGGGGTTGGCCTTTACGTTGTTAACAACTACGTCTACGTTTGCGTGCAGAGCGTCTTCCTTTGTTGCGCACTCCTTGATACCGGGGTAGATGTTGTCAAGGACATACTGAAGCTTCTCGGGAAGGTTTGGAGTTCTGCCGTGCGAATTAAATACCGCGCCGCAGTTGCTGTGGCCCACTACTACGCACACAGCCGCGCCAAGAACCGCAGTTGCGAATTCCATGGAGCCAAGCTCTACGTCAGTGGCAAAGTTGCCGGCGTTTCTGAGAACGAACAGATCGCCGATCTTCGCATCGAAGTAAGCTTCCGGGGAGCATCTGGAGTCAGCGCAGGTAAGGACGATTGCGAAAGGCTTCTGAGACTCGATAGTCTCAGTTCTGTCTCCCGAACGGTCTTGGTTCTGCTGCTTGCCTTCGACGAAGCGTTGGTTGCCTTCTTTCAGCATGGAAAGGGCTACCTGTGGATCCTTGATCTGTTCGAGTTGTGAACTGCGCATGACACATCATCCTCACTTTATGTATTTTTTAGTGTAGTTGACAAGTACTACCACATTACTATAGCATATCTCCGTCAACTTGGCAATAGATTTCGTACAGAAAATTAGCACAAATATTTGTCCCGATTCTGCCTCAAAAATTCATAGATAACGATACCCGCCGCCACGGACGCGTTAAGCGAGTCCACCGCGCCCGGCATGGGCAGCTTGATCAGGCCGGTGCATTGCTGCGCCAGTTCGGCCGACACGCCACGGGCTTCGTTGCCGATGACCACGACGTTGTCTCCGCGCAGATCTACGTCATAGGGCGTGGCCAACGCGTCCAGATGGGCGGCATAGATCCGCACTCCCCGGCCGCGCAGGGCACGCAGACATTGCTCGGCACACTGCCCCGTCAGCACGGGCAGCGACAGCACACCGCCGGACGAAGCCCGCACAACCTTGGGTGCGTAGGCATCGGCGCAGCCGGGCAGGGCGAGAACCGCCGCCGCGCCGGCCGCCGCCGCCGTGCGGATGATGGTGCCGAGGTTGCCGGGGTCGCGCAGGGCTTCACAGACCACGTACAGCCCGCCGGTACGCGCCGCGTCCTCCGCGCCGTACTGCGGAATCGTGCAGACGGCGGCAATGCCCCGGGTTGTCACGGTGCCGCACACAAGCTCCATCAGCCCGTCCGCCACCACGCGGTGAGTATGCCGCGCACACAGATCGCCGTAGAGGTGTGCGCGGCTCTGCGCCACCAGCAGATACTCGACGCGGCCGGGGTCAACGATATCGGCGATGTAGGCCGCGCCCTCCAGCACAAACTTGCCCAGCTTGCGGCGGAACTTCGCGCTCTGTAATTGTATGGCCAACGCCACGAACTTGTTGGCGGGGCTTTCAATGATATGAGTGTCTGTAAGCAAGTAACTTCCCATCTTCCTTGTCTTTTTGCGCGGTTGCTGCGTCAATTCCCTTCGCTGGTGCTCCGGATGCTAGGGCGTGTTTGAAAACCCGCTTCCGGCGGATTTTCGAGTGATTTTTTCGCCAGACTAGGAAGTGGCAAACGCCGCGAACCCGCAGTGGTTCGCAAGTTTGACGCTGACGACGTATGGCG
>WRAA01000136.1 GCA_009780445.1 Defluviitaleaceae bacterium | reverse complement strand
GATGATGAAGGTGTGGCCGTCTATGGCGAATATCCTTGCCGCGTCGCGGGCGATCTCTTCGCCGCCGCGTTTCAGCACGCGGTCCGCGTTTACGTAGAGGATGTCGGCGGAGGCCGCGGCATAGGTAATGTCCGGCAGAATGTCCAGCACGGGTTCCTCCAGCAAGCGCGCCGCCGTGCCGTCCGCTATGTCGAACACATAGGCCATGCCGGCGCCGGTTATGTAGGCGACACGATCCGCCCCGGTGCCCAGTATCCTCACGACACCGCCGGCGATCCGCATAGGCTCGAACAGCCCCAGCCCCCAGACCCACAGCGTCCTGTCCGTGTGCAGCGCGTAGACCCTGCCGCCGTGCAGGCGAACCTCGGCCACGCCGCTCTGTATGTGTACCGGCTCCGGCCGGTCTATGCCCGTTCCGTCGCCAAGCAGCCCCTGGTGATTGCTCCCCACGCCCCAGAGCGTGTCGTCGTGCTTGATGTAGAGCTGCGCGTCGCCGCTGCTTACGAAGGAGCGCACGCCGGTGTCGATATCCTGCCATTAGCCGCCGGCGTAGCGTTGCAGGGTGCCGATGAGGCTTACGCGAAGCGGCCGGCCGCCGGCCGCGCCGGGGTCGAAGGTGCGCTCGGCGGTCAACATCTCGAGAGACGGCCGGGCTTGGGCGGGCGCGGGTATTGCGTCGGGCGCAGGAGCAGGCGCGGGTTCGGGCGCGATAACCACCGCGGTCTCTACGAACTCGCCGAAGTTTACCGGATCCGGAAACACAAAAAATGCCGCGATTGCCGCCGCGGCTGTTATAACAAGGATCGCCGCAATAACCGCTTTTCGGCCGGACTTCTTGGGCCTTGCGGTTGGTGGCGTGGGGCGTGGTTCCCGCGGGGGCGCGATTGCTCGGCCTTCTTCGTCCTGCACAATCCCCTTTAGCGCGTTGTGTATGAAGTTGTAGAGCGTTTCGAGTGCGTTGTCGTGGGCGTTGTTGAAGGCTTGCTGTTGAGCCAAGGCCCAGGGCAGATCCGCCGGCGACATGTCCTCGTAGAGTATAAACACCTCGGAATGAGGCTTGACGCCGCTTCGTACGGCGTTTAGGAAGCTGCCCCACTCGTAGCTGACCCAGCCGGAATCGAAATGCTCAGGGCGGCAGCCCACAACGACCATAAAGCGGGAGGCCTTCAGCGCGTCGTCGATAACCCTGCTGTACTGCGCCTTGCCGATAAACTCCAGCTCGATAGGGCTGTAAAAAACCTTACAGCCCCGCTCTGTCAGAAAGTGGTATATATTCTCCGCTATCTCTGTGTCCTTGGTGATGCTGCCGTGTTCGTCCGTATGCTTGAACGAGATGAAAATGTCGTACTTTAAATCCACGCGTGCCCTCCTTCCTTCGCGGCGGGGTATTTCAGAACGAAAGTATTATGCCGCCGCGTGAGGCGTAGGTGGAACACAGCCCGCGGCACTCAAGAATGACGATCTTCTTGAAGTTGACCCGCTTCAGCACTTCGTCCTTTAATTGCGCCGCCTTTTCGGGGGCCTTCACGTGGGAGATGGCAAGGATCTTGTTTTCAAAGTCAGCCCCTTCCTTGCAGATGAGGTCCACCAGCTTTGTTATGGCCTTGGCGGTGCCGCGGGCCTTGTCAAGCATGGCGATCTCGCCGTTAATGGCCTGGCAGATGGGCTTGATGGAAAGCAGGGAGGCGATCTGCGCGATATATGGGTTTACGCGCCCGGTCTTTGCCAAGTTGTCAAACTTATCCAGCACGAAGTAGGTTTTCATGCTCTCGATAAATTTGTCCACAGCCGATACGATCTCGTTGTTGTCCTGCGTTTTCTCCGACACTTCCAGTATCTCGTTCACGATAAGGTATTCGCCAACGGAGGCCGCGAGGCTGTCGAACACGTGGGCGAATCTGGCCTTGCCCTCTTCCATATAGATGTTCTTGGCCGTCATCGCGCTGTTGTATGTTCCGCTTAGCTTTGACGAAAGAGTCACCATGAACACGCTGTCGCTCCCGGCGAATCTGTCGATAAAGCTCTGGGGCGAAGGCGCGGCCGTCTTTGGCGCGCCGCTGTAGTTCTCCATGGCGGTGATGTACGCGTCTACGTCAAGATCGTCGTCGTCGACATAGATGTCGTCGCCTATCTGCAAGGTCAGCGGGGCCAGCGCGACCCTTGGTTCGGGGGCATTCTTAACCTCCGGGGGCAGTTCGCACCCGCTGTCAGCTACTATTCTGATCATTGGCGGCTCTCCTTCACAGGTACTTGTTTAATACAAGTTTAACACAGCCGCCGCCAAATGTACAGTACTCGGCAGTATTTCTTAGCGGAAAATGTCCAAGGGCGGCTCTATTGAATCGGCGATCTCCATGCTGCAGTGGGACGAGCCCAGGTACATGCACTCGCGGCACCCCACGCTGTTGGTGCGCCTGTAGGACAGCGGGAGGTCGTGCGGCATCGGGCGATAGAGCGGGCAGTTCTTGACAGTGTGCGGCGAACGCATATGGCATCTCCTTGCGTATAAGTATAGCAATAGTATTGACACCTGCGCATTAAATATTTCAGAAAAGTGTTGCGGAACTGTGAAATATGTGTTAGAATGGACGTACTGAATATCGACCGTGTGAAAGAGTGGGTGCTGACCCACTCTTTCGTCGTAGTATAGGGAAAGGTGTGGCAACGTGACAAGGGAAGTTGAAGAGAAGGTGCGGGTTATGGCTCTGCCGGTGTGTGAAGGCCTGGGGCTTGGCCTGTGGGCTGTGGAATATGTGAAGGAAGCCGGGTATTGGTATCTGCGGGTATACATCGACAAGGAGGGCGGCGTCGGCATCGACGATTGCGAGGCGGTTAGCCGCAAGCTGGAGAGCCTGCTGGACACGCGCGACTTTATCGACACGGCCTATATGCTGGAGGTGAGTTCGCCCGGCATCGACCGTGTGTTGAAGCGGCCGGAGGACTTTGAGCGGTATGCCGGCGAATGTGTGGACGTGAAGCTTTACAAGGCCGTGAACAAGGCCAA
This sequence comes from Defluviitaleaceae bacterium, assembly GCA_009780445.1. Lineage (GTDB taxonomy): Bacteria > Bacillota > Clostridia > Lachnospirales > WRAA01 > WRAA01. The sequence continues at coordinate 2,976 of WRAA01000136.1, read as the reverse complement.
GAGCTTCCAAGGCAAGCTGCTGGGGTTACGCGGCACGGTGATAGCCATAGAGACAGACGACGGGCAGACGCTGGAGTTTGATCAGTCTGCCGTGGCGTCGTGCCGGCTGGCCGTGATTTTTTAGGGATCTTAGAAGGAGGGAGGCGACGGCAATGGACAACGCAAGCGAGCTGATAAACGCGCTGGAACAGGTTTCCAGAGAGAAAGGGATCGACAAGGAAGCCATCTTCGAGGCGATAGAGACATCCTTGGTGCTGGCGTGCAAGAAAAACTTCGGTAACACCGCAAGCATCCACGTGAACATAGACCGCGCAACGGGCGAAGTGAAGGTGTATGCCGCCAAGGAAGTGGCGGAGGACATCACCGACGAAAGCACCCAGATTACGCTGGAGGACGCGCGGGAGATAATGCCGGGATACAACATCGGCGACACGGTGGACATCGTGGTTACTCCGCGCAACTTCGGCCGCATTTCGGCGCAGACGGCCAAGCAGGTTATCGTGCAGAAGTTCCGCGAGATCGAGAGGGAACAGCTGCACAACGAGTATATCGGCAAGGAGAAGGAGATCCTGACGGGCATCGTACAGAGGCGCGAACGCCGCAACGTGATGGTGTCCATAGGCAAGCTGGAGGCCATCATGCCGCCGAACGAGCAGGTGCCAAACGAGCAGCTTAACTTCGGCGATCGTATCAAGGTGTATGTGGCGGAGGTTAAGCAGACAACCAAGGGGCCGTCGGTGACGGTATCGCGCACACACCCGGAGCTTGTGCGCCGCCTGTTCGAGCAGGAGGTGCCGGAGGTTCACGAAGGTATTGTGGAGATTCGCTCCATCGCGCGGGAAGCGGGAAGCCGCACGAAGATCGCCGTAGTGTCGAAGCTGCCGGAGGTGGACGCCCTCGGCGCGTGCGTGGGGCAGAACGGATCCCGCGTGAACGTGATCGTGGCGGAGCTTCGCGGCGAGAAGATCGACATCGTGAACTGGGATGAGGACTATGAGAAGTATATCTCCTCAGCGTTAAGCCCAAGCAGGGTAACAAGCGTCAGCGCGGATCAAAAGACCATGAGCGCGAAGGTTGTCGTGCCGGATAATCAATTGTCACTTGCTATCGGCAAGGACGGGCAGAACGCCCGCCTCTGCGCCAAGCTGACGGGCTTTAAGATCGACATCAAGAGCGAGAGCCAGGCCAGGAAGAGCGAGCCTATCGAAGAAGATTACGAGGACGACTACGACGACGAGTACGATGATTACGACGACTACGACGACGAGTATGACGACGATTATGACGATGACTACGATGACGATTATGACGACGACTATGACGATGATTACGACGACGAGTACGACGATGAGTATGACGACGACTACGACGATGATTACGACGACGAAGGCGGCGGAGCGGGCAAGGCCGAAGGCGGCGGCGCCCCGGCAAACGGTGAGGGCCGATGACCGAGCGCAGGGTTCCGCTTCGGAGGTGCGTGGGCTGTGGGCAGATGCTGCCTAAACCCGGGCTTGTGCGTATTGTCAGGCCGGACGGAGGGGCGTGTGCCATCGACCCTACGGGCAAGGCGGCGGGGCGCGGGGCATATGTGTGCCGGAAGGTCGACTGCGTGGCGCGCGCCGCGAAACAGCGCGGGTTTGAGAGGTCGTACAAGGGCGCGTTTCCCAAGGATATTTACGCGGCTCTTCCGCGGGAGGTGACGGCGGATGAAGCTTAGCAAACGCGCCGCGTCACTGCTTAGCCTGGCAAGCCGCGCGGGAAAAGTGTCGTCGGGCGAAGAAAGTATCGAAAAAGCCTTGCAATCGGGAACTTGTCAGCTTATAATCATATCAGAGGAAGCGTCCGGCAACACCAGGAAGAAATTCGTGAACAAGTGCCACTACTACGGCAAGGAAGCCATTGTGTGCGGCACGGTGGAATGTATAAGCACTGCCATCGGCAGACACACAAGGGTCGCCGTGGCCGTGAACGATAAAGGGTTTGCCAAATTACTACGAGAGTGTATACATGCGGAAACAGGTGCAACTATGGACTGAAAAATTATGGAGGTGGCCGGATGCCAAAAGCGCGGATACATGAAATTGCCAAGGAAATAAATGTCAGCAACAAGGACTTGATGGAGAAGCTGAAAGGTTTTGGAGTAAGCGCGACGAATCATATGCAGAGTTTGGAAGACGATGTTGTGCGACGTGTCGTAGCTTCGTATTCCGGAGGGGCGGAAAAAGTGAAGGAAGCGAAATCGGAAGCACGACAAGAAGTTCGAACGGAAGCACGACCGGAGACCGGCGCGGAAGGCGGGCAGGCAAGAACCGAGGCGGCACCGGAGGCACACGCGGAAGACCGGCCGGAGGGCGCGGGATCCGGAGAGGGAGAGTCTGACGAGGCACGGCGCAGACGCAGACGCAGACGCAGACGCGGGCCACGGCCGGACATGCCGCCGGGTACGGAAGGAGAGGCCGCCGGAGCGGAGGGCGAACGCCCGCGCAGACCGGAGGGAGCCGACGGTGAACGCCCGCGCAGATCGGAGGGAGCCGACGGTGAACGCCCACGGCGCAGACCCGAAGGAGCGGAAGGGGACCGCCCGCGCAGACCAGAGGGAGCAGAAGGTGAACGCCCACGGCGCAGACCCGAGGGAGCGGACGGCGAACGCCCACGGCGCAGACCCGAAGGAGCGGAAGGGGAACGTCCGCGCAGACCGGAAGGAACCGAGGGCGAACGCCCACGGCGCAGACCGGAGGGAGCCGACGGCGAGCGCCCACGGCGCAGACCCGAAGGAGCGGAAGGGGAACGCCCGCGCAGACCGGAAGGAGCCGATGGCGAACGCCCACGGCGCAGACCCGAAGGAGCGGAGGGCGAACGCCCACGCAGACCGGAAGGAGAACGCCCACGCAGACCGGAGGGGCAGGGCTACAGCGGAGACCGCCCACGCAGACCGGAAGGCCAAGGCACGGGCTACAGCGGAGACCGCCCACGCAG
>WRAA01000135.1 GCA_009780445.1 Defluviitaleaceae bacterium | reverse complement strand
TGATTGGGCCGTCGGGCTGCGGCAAGACAACGACGCTAAAGATGCTGAACAGGTTGATCGAAAACAACGAGGGCACCATACACATCAACGGCAAGAACATCAACCAGATCGACGCGGCATCCCTTCGGCGCGAGATCGGCTACGTTATCCAGCAGATCGGCCTCTTCCCGAACATGACGGTGGAGGAGAACATCTGCGTGGTGCCGCGTCTGCTGAAATGGGACAAGGAGCGCTGCCGCAGGCGCGCCAAGGAACTGCTGGATCTCGTGGAAATGCCTTACGAGACAAACGCCAAGAAGTACCCCAACGAGCTTTCGGGCGGGCAGCAGCAGCGCGTTGGCGTGCTTCGCGCACTGGCCGCCGAGCCGCCCATCATCCTGATGGACGAGCCTTTCGGCGCGCTGGACCCCGTAACGCGGGATATCTTGCAGGACGAGGTAAAGGCTCTGCAAAAGAAGCTCAAGAAAACCATCGTGTTCGTGACGCACGATATGGACGAAGCCGTGAAGATGGCCGACACCATCGTGTTTATGTCGAAGGGAAGGATCTTGCAGCAGGCAACGCCGGAGGAAATGCTCTCGAACCCGGCGGACCCGATCATCAGCAACTTTATGGGCAAGCTTGCCCATGTGCGCCACACGGGGGACCTGACCTGCGCCGACGTAATGAAGCAGAGCGTGTTCAAGGTGTCGGACAGCACCCCCACGCGCCAGTGCATCGAGCTGATGAAGAAGCGTAACGTGGACTCCGCCGTGATCGTGGACGACGCGGACATGTTCATCGGCGTGGTGAGCGTGGAATACATCCGCCAGCACGGCAAGACGGGCCAACCGGTGTGCCAGCTTGCCAAGACCGACGCGCCCACCGTCTGCGTAAACACCAGCGCGCGCGACGCCTTCGACAAGCTTATCGAGTCCAACACCGCCTACATAACTGTGCTTGACGCAAGCGGCAAGGTTGTGGGTATCATCACAAAAACCAGCATGACCAAGGCTCTTGCAAGCTTCGTTTGGGGGGAAAGCGATTGAGTGCAGCAATACAGTTCCTGGAGACACGCGGAAGCGACCTTGTGACCGCGGTGCTTGTGCATTTGCAGTTTGTAGTTGTGTCGGTGGGCATTGGTTTTGTTATGGCGATGCTGCTGGCGATAATGCTTTCGCGCCTGCCGGCGAAAGTCTCGGCGGTTGCTCTTCCCGTGCTGGGCGTGTTCCAGACCGTGCCGGGGCTGGTGTTCATCGGCATACTGTTCATGTACACGGGCATACGGCCGCTTACGGTGATCATCGCGCTGTCGATCTACGCCCTCTTCCCGATACTCAAGAACTCCTACGCCGGCATCCTCTCCGTTCCCGAAGCAATGAAGGAAGCCGCGCGGGGCTGCGGAATGACGGATCTGCAAATACTCTGCAAGGTGGAGCTTCCGCTGGCCATGAGTTCCATCTTCGCAGGCGTGCGCATGTCCACCATCTACACCGTAAGCTGGGCGGTGCTTGCGGCCATGATCGGCCTGGGCGGCCTTGGGCAGTTCATCTTCATCGGCATCGAGACGAACAACCAGGTGCTGATCCTTGGCGGCGCGATCCCCGCCGCGATCCTCGCCGTCGCGCTGGCCATGCTGATAGACTTCGTGCAGGACAAGCTGACCCCGCGGGGTATGAAAGGGAGGAAGCCATGATAGACACCGCTCGCGTTTTGCAGCACCTGCACCTTGTGCTGGTGGCAAGTTTTGCCACAACCATCATCGGCGTGGCCCTGGGCGTACTGACATATCTGTCCGCGCTTCTGCGCCCCGTGATCCTGTGGATAGCGGACATCTTGCAGACCATCCCCGTGCTGGCCTTGCTGGGGCTGGTGATGGTGTTCTTCGGACCCACCGCCACCACCGTCATCATCGGCATAGTGCTGTACTCCCTGCTGCCCGTGGTGCGCAACTGCTACGTAGGGCTGGAGGGCATCAACCCCGCGCTGAAAGAGGCCGCCCGCGGCATGGGCATGACGAAGCTGCAGGCCCTGCTGTGGGTGGAGCTTCCGCTGGCTCTGCCCATCATCTTCGCGGGCATACGCATTGCCGTCGTTACGTCCATCGGTATTGCCGTGTTCGGCAACGTTGTGGGCGGCGGCGGCCTCGGCGCGACCCTCACCAACGCCATACGCACGCAGAACATGCCCGTGCTGCTCTGGGGAACGCTCTCGCTGATGGTAATGGCCATAGTGTTCGACACGGCAATGGGTTTTGTCGAAAAACGCCTGAAATCCCGCAACACGTAGCAAGCCGCAACACATATAGTTGATTGAGTTGAAAACAGTCTTGCCTTTGCGGTCTTTTTGCCGCAATGCGTCGTCGTTCCTCACTTGCGTACCACTGCGGGTACGCGGCGTTCGTCTCTCCTAGCCTTGCGTCAAAAATCCTCGCAAATGCAAGACCGTTTTCAACTCAATCAACTATAACACACATTACGGAAGGAAGATACTTATGAAGAAGATCACCGCAACCCTCGCCGCCCTGATGCTGGGCGCAATACTGCTAACAGGCTGCACGCAGGACGACCGCGTGCCGATAACCCTGCTCCACGGCCCCTTCTCGGAGATCGAGATAATCATGCAGATGGCCGCCCTGCTTATCGAAGAACACACAGACCTGCGCGTAGAATGGCAGGACTCGATGATGACCGTGCTGGCGGCAAACGCGCTGAACGACCACCACGCGGACCTCTACGTGGGGTATGACGGAACCCTGCTCACCACCATCCTTGGCTACGACCCAACGGACGTTCCCCCGGGCGAACTTCTATTCGACTGGGTGCAAAGGCGCGGATCGGAAGTGCGCGGGCTGACCCTTCTCGCCCCCTTCGGCTTCGAAAACACCTATGCCCTGGCCATCCACCGGGAGTTCGCCGAACAGCACAACATCCGCACAATCTCCGACCTCGTGCCCTTTGGCCCCGAGCTTGTGTTCGGCGCGGAACACGAATTCTTCGACGTACAGGGCACAATGCGCTTCAACCCGTTTAACGAACACTACGGCTTCGAGTGGCGCGGCTCCAACCCCATCGACATCGCGCTGAAGTACGCCGCAATGGCCGGCGGCAGCATCGACGTTACCATGGTCTACTCCACCGACGGCCTGAACGTAAGCTTCGACCTCTTCGTGCTGGAGGACGACCTTGCCTTCTTCCCGGAATATAACGCGGGCTTCCAGTTCCGCGACACCCTGTTCGAAGAATTCGCCCCCTACGCGCCAAACCTGCGCGACGTGCTGGACATGTTGTCCCACCAAATCGACAACTACGCCATGATCTACATGAACTACGCCGTGGACGAACTGGGCGAAAACCACATAGACGTCGCCCGCCGCTTCCTCCAAGAAAACGGCATGATCCAATAGCGTATTATGGCTATATACAGCCGGCGTGTACCTATGCTACAATCTAACCACGAGGTGAAGCCATGGGAATGACAGACCACCAGTTCGACACATACCAGAAATCTTTACTGCGAGAGTTAAAGCGCATAAAAGCTTCGGCAGACGAACAAGGCGCCAAGATTGCCGAGCTTGACGAACTGATTGCCGACACAGAGCAACAGCTACAGCGCAGTTAGCGCGGGAGGCATACACATGAGTACTAAGGCAGACCTAATTAACGCCGCTATGTGGCGTATCGAGGTGCTGGAGCTTAAACTCCGGCTTGAACCTGACAGCACTGCTCTCAAAGAATTGTTGGCGATGGAGAATAAGATCCTGGAAGAGATCAAGAAGGCCGATTAACGCGCGTTGCAAATTTGTGCCGCAAGGCATAAAAGGAGAAGATGAGGATGATTCAAGGGAGAGCGAAGAGCCTCTTGGCGGTTGCGATGTCCGTGGTGCTGGCGGTGTCCATGGTCACGCCGGGCTTTGCGGCGTACTACGAAGAAGGCGGCGGCTACGTTGCCGCGTTGTTGGAGCCGGACACAGCCGCACAAGCCCCGCCCGCGCCGGACGAAACCCCGGCCGCGCAGGACGATACCCCGCCGGAAGCGGATACAAACGGCAGTGGCACGTACAGCGGCGAAGCGGAAGAACCGGCACCGGAGAAGCCCGAAACAGACCAAGCCGCAGACCCAAGCGATCCGCCGGCCGAAGAAACCCTGACGGCAAGCCCCGCGGCGGCCGCCCTTGCACAGGAAGGGTTTTACCTGCCCACACCGGCATACTTTCCCACATTTGACTTGAAAGAGGGAACTTTAAGCGCATGGGAGTATGCCGTTCAATATGCCAGCCCGGACGGCTGGATCTCTACCTTCGGGGATTTTCACCTGGAACCGAACATTACGGTACCCAATAACATTACCCTTGTAATCAACAGCAATATTACTTTTGGCGGCGATATTACGGTTCAAGGCGATCTTTACGTCAACCCCAACGCAAGCCTTACTTCTACCTCCACTAACAACCGCATTACCGTGTTACCCGCAAGTACACTCGATAATTACGGAACGATCAATGTACCTCTAATTGACAACACGGGCACAATCAATAATTTCAGCAACAGCGAGATCACCACTACAGACACATTTTTAAGCCAACCTTTCAGCACGGTAGACAACTACGGCTCGTTTACAAGCGGCGGTTATTATTTTATAAACCAAGGCACATTTAATAGCAACGGCCAACTGAACATAACCGCGGCTACGATCACAAATACCAGCATTATCAGCGGCACAGGCTCGGTTTTATTAGGCGGCAGACTAATAGGCAACCCACCCACGGGTATGGGCACATTCACCATGGGCAGGATCATCCCTATGGACATTAGCCTCGAACCGGGCACAGAAGGGGATGGCTGGACGTTTGCGGACAGCGTATTCACCGTGCGGGACGGCGCGGACGTAACCGTCGTGGGTAACAACCAGCAGCCCGTCAGCCAGCGGCGCATCGCGGTGGAGGCCGGCGCGGCGGCCGCCATCACCTTGGACGGCGCAAGCATCACAGGCTTGGGCGACGCGCAAAGCCCGCTGCTGCTGAACAGCGGCGCAAGCCTTACCCTAAACCTAGAGGGCGGCAACACCCTCACAGGCGGAACCTTGGCCGCCGGTGTTCACGCCCCGGAGGGAACTGCGCTCGTTATAGACGGCGGCGGTACGTTAACCGCAACCGGCGGGGTAAACGGCGCGGGCATCGGCGGAAGCGGCATAGACTCTTCCCAGAACGGCGGCGATATCACCATACAAGGCACCGGAACTGTCACCGCAAACGGCGGCGGCCATGCCGCAGGCATAGGCGGCGGTTTAGGTGGCAACGGCGGCAACGTAACTATCCATCCCGGCGCAATCGTTTATGCAACCGGCGGCTTGGGGTCACAGCAAATGGGCGGCGGAGCAGGTATCGGCGGCGGAAGAGCATCCGGCGGCGGCAGTGTTAATATCTTGGGAGGCACTGTCATCGCAACCGGCGGTGGCGGCGGTATCCCCGTCCTGGGCGATGACCCGGGCGGCGGCGGTTCGGGCATTGGCGGCGGGGGCGGCCTTTTCGGCGGCGGCAACGGCGCGCCGGCGGACCCCCTAAACATAACGCCCGGCGCAAACGTAACCGCCACAGGCGGCGCAATCGGTTTTTTTGGGCCGCAAGTGGCCGGTCTGCAAGGCGCGAACCTTGCCCCCGCGGCCGTCGCGGCGGCGGCCGGCAGCCGCCAAGTTACCCTTGGCTGGGCGGCTCCCGCGAACACGCCGGCAGGTTACGAAGTTCAAATCGGCGACAGCGGATGGCAGGACGCGGCCGGCACAAGCCATACATTCACGGGGCTTACAAACGGGCAGGAATACACTTTCAGCGTCCGCGCTCTTTTCGGCACAAACGGCGCACCGGGAGACGAAGTGACTGTAACGGCCACGCCCCTGGCCGCTCCGCCCGTTATCACATCGGCAAACAGCGCGAGCTTTACGGAGGGCGAGGCGGGCAGCTTTACGGTGGCGGCCTCTAATGCCCCCACGTCCTTCACCCTAGACGGCGACACATTGCCGGAGGGCGTGACGTTCAACACGGCCACGGGTGTGCTGGGCGGAACGCCGGAGAG
>WRAA01000134.1 GCA_009780445.1 Defluviitaleaceae bacterium | reverse complement strand
CAGGCCGACAAGCACGAGACAATGACGGCCTTTGCGCAAGGCCTCATAGACGTGCTGGTTTCGACGACGGTGGTGGAGGTTGGCGTAAACGTGCCCAACGCTACCCTGATGGTTATTGAGGACGCGGAGCGGTTCGGGCTTTCGCAGCTGCACCAGCTTCGCGGGCGGGTCGGCCGGGGGATCGAGCAGTCCTACGCCGTGCTTGTGTCCGATTCGCAAGGAGGCGTGTACCGCCAACGCGCCGCCGCAATGACATCCACCGCCGACGGCTTTGAGCTTTCGCGCCTGGATCTGGAGCTGCGCGGCCCCGGAGACTTCTTCGGCACGGCACAGCACGGCCTGCCGGACTTCCTCATCGCCAACCTCTACGAGGACATACCCATTCTGGAACAGGCGCAGGAGGCCGCAAAGCTCCTGCTGGAAGCCGACCCAACCCTGCAAGCCCCGCACAACGCGGCACTGCGCAAGCATGTACACAGCTTCGCGCAAACCATGGCCTATAACGGGGTGCTGTGATTTTAGTCCGCATATCTGCGCATACGTCCGTATATACTGTATGCAGAAGGTAAATATGGGGGGCAGCATGGCGGATGACAGGAGAGCGGGTTCCAAGCACAGCGTTACGCTTGAGCGGCGCGAGAGCATCAGCGTAAGCGGGGTGCTGGATGTTGTGTCGTTTGACGAAGAGGCCATTGTTATAGACACAGAGCTGGGCATACTGATACTGAAGGGTTCGGCAATGCACGTGAACCGCCTCAGCCTGGACACGGGAGAGTTGGAGGTGGACGGGGAGATCGTGTCGCTAAGCTATGAAGAAGGGCATACATATGGCAAGGGCAAGCCCGCCTTCCTGGGCAAGCTGTTCAAGTGAGGCGGGGCGTATGATCCTGTCGGTTTCGGAACAGGCGCGGCTGTTCCTGCTTGCCTGCGCCGCGGGGTTTGTCGCGGGGCTTGTGTATGACGCGTTCCGTGTTGTACGTGCCGTTATCCCGCATCCGTCTTTGCTGATACAGGCGGAGGATACGCTGTACTGGGCGGTTACGTCCGTCGGCATGTTTGTGTTCCTGCACCATACCACGGGCGGGGAGGTTCGGCTCTACCTTCTTGCGGGCGCGGCTCTCGGCGCGATTGTTTACTTCGCCATGCTAAGCCCGGCGGTGATGAAGGTGTCGCTGGCGGTGATAGGTTTTGCGAAGCGGCTGGCGGCGGCGGCCGTGGCCTTGATACTGCTGCCGGTGAAGGCCGTGCTGTTAATGCTTTGGGTTCCGCTTAGGCGCGCGCGAAAAATTTTGCTTTTGGCGCGAAAACCTTTCAAAAAACTCTTGCAAAATGTCCGGATCTGTGTCAAAATAGAACGCGTGAGACTAGCGCGGCAAGCTGCCGTGATTCTTAGGAAGCGTTAGGTGCGAAAGTGCAGAAGAAGCGGAAGATGTTTGACGGAGACTTCGCAAGTTCCGGGCTTAGGATCCGGCTGTATCTTACGTTCTGGCTGGTACTGGTCGTGGGCTTTGTCTATTCGATACAGGCGCAGATCGGGCGGCTGGACGAACTGGAGGCGCAAGAGGCCGATCTGCGCAGGCAGATTCAAGCCGCGCACCAAGTAACGCGGGATCTGGAATACGATCTGATGTTCCACTATTCCGACGCGTTTGTGGAGCGCGTGGCGCGGGAACGCCTGGGCTTCATACGCGCGGACGAAACAATATTTATCAACGACGCAAGATGAACGTGGTCAAGGCCTGTTGGTCAAGTGGTTAAGACGCGGCCCTCTCACGGCTGAAACAGGGGTTCGAGTCCCCTACGGGTCATACAAACAAAACCTTGGGAGTGCTAACGCCCGGGTTTTTTGTGTTATAAATAGGAATTACGGAAAGGGGATGCGTATGGCTGATGCCAAGGTGTGCCAGATGATAGGCGGGCAGGCCGTGATAGAAGGCGTGATGATGCGCAGCAAGACGTGTTATGCAATGGCTGTGCGTAACCCGGCCAACGGCATTGTGGTTGTCAAAAACGCGCTGGCGAGTACCGCCGGGCGGTCCAAGATATATTCGCTGCCGATAATACGCGGGGTTGTCGCCCTTGTGGATTCAATGAAACTCGGCATAAAGCTTATGACAAAGTCCGCGGATATCGCAATGGAGGACGCGGTGAAGGAGCCGCAGACCAAGTTTGAGAAGTGGCTGGAGGCCAAGCTTGGCGACAGGCTGGCCGACGTGATGGTGGTAGTGTCCATGGTGATCGCGCTGGTGATGGGTGTGGGGCTGTTCATGCTCCTGCCGGCGGTTATCGCGTCGTTTACGAACCCGATTATCGGTGAGCATACGTGGGCGCTGGGCGTGTTTGAAGGCGTGCTGCGTATAGGCATATTGGTGGCGTATATCGCACTGATATCGCGTTTGAAGGACATCAAGCGCGTGTTCCAGTACCACGGCGCGGAACATAAGTGCATCAACTGCCTCGAAAGCTCGAGAGAGCTGACTGTGGAGAACGTCATGGACTGTTCGCGCTTGCATAAGCGGTGCGGTACAAGCTTCCTGCTCTTCGTAATGATCATCAGCATGGCCGTGTTCTTCTTCGTGCGTACAGACGTGGTGGTGCTGCGTCTGGCCATGCGGATTGTGCTGGTGCCGGTAATCGCCGGGCTGTCCTACGAGGTTATACGCTGGGCCGGGCGTTCCGATTCGCGCTTTGTGAAGCTGGTGAGCGTCCCCGGGATGTGGCTCCAGCATATGACGACCAAGGAGCCTGACCCGGAGCAGGTGGAGGTAGCCATCACCGCGCTTAACGAGGTGCTGGAGGATTTGCCCGTTGTTGCGTGACACACTGCGGCGCGGCGCGGATAGATTACGCGCGGAGGGCATAGAATCCGCCGTGCTTGACGCGCAGCTTCTTGCGGCGTTTGTTCTCGGCGCGGATCGCGTCTATGTGCTGACCCACCCGGAGCGCGGGCTTTCGCCGGAGCAGGAACGCCGGTTCGAGGGTTTGGTGGAGCGGCGCGGCCGCCACGAGCCTGTGGCCTACATCCTTGGTACCTGCGAGTTTATGTCGCTGGGCTTTGCGGTGAGCGCGGACGTGCTGATTCCGCGGGCGGACACGGAGTGCCTTGCTGAGGCGGCCATCGCCCACATCCGCGGCACCGGGGCGCGGCGGGTGCTGGAGATCGGCACGGGTTCGGGCTGTGTTGCCGTGTCGCTTGCGGTTAGCTGTCCGGACGTGCTTGTTACGGCGGTGGACATATCGCCGGCCGCGCTGGACGTGGCGCGGCGTAACGCTGATGTTCACGGAGTGGGCAAGCGTATCACATTCGTGTTGGGCGACATCTTCCGCGACAGCACGTGCGCGGCACTGGCCGCAACAGGCCGCGCCGACATATTGGTCAGCAACCCGCCGTACATCACGGCGGAGGAAATGGCGGGGCTTCCCGCAAGCGTCGGCGGTTTCGAGCCGCACATGGCACTGGCCGGCGGAGCCGACGGGCTGGACTTCTACCGCGAGATAACGCGGCGTGCGCCGGAGCTTACGGGCGAAGGAGCCGCCGTATTCTACGAGACAGGCTGCCGGCAGGGCGTAAGCGTGTGCGAAATTCTGCGGAAAAGGGGTTTCACCGATGTAAGGATATTGCCGGACTTGACAGGAAGAGACCGCGTGGTACACGCTACTAGAGGGTAAAGGGGCTGGAACTTTGTTTCACCGTTTGGAAGAGATTGAGAGCAAGTATGAGGGGCTGGCGGAGCGCGTAAACGACCCGGCGACCATCGCCATGCAGGATACGTGGCGCGCGCTGATGAAGGAGTATTCAGACCTTACGCCGATTGTCGAGACGTATCGCACGTACAAGGGCGCAAGGGCGGGCGTGGAGGAGTCGAAGCAGCTGCTTAACGACAACATCGACGACGACTTCCGCCAGCTTGTGAAGGAAGAGCTGAAGGAGAATCAGGATCTGCTGGAGGAGCTGACGGACAAGCTGAAGATCCTGTTACTGCCGAAGGACCCTAACGACGACAAGAACGTTATCGTGGAGATACGCGGGGGAGCCGGCGGGGACGAAGCCGCTCTGTTTGCGGGCGACCTCTTCCGCATGTATTCCCGCTATGCCGAGCGCAGCCGCTGGAAAACAGAGCTTATGAGCTGGAACGAGAACGAACTTGGAGGCTTCAAGGAAGTTGTGTTCCTGATAAACGGCAAGGGCGCGTACTCGCGGCTAAAGTACGAATCGGGCGTACACCGCGTGCAGCGTATACCCGTGACGGAATCGGGCGGGCGCATACACACGTCCACCGTGACCGTGGCCGTACTGCCGGAGGCCGAAGAGGTGGACATCGAACTCGACATGGGCGACGTGCGCGTAGACGTTTTCCGTTCGTCCGGCAACGGCGGGCAGAGCGTAAACACCACTGATTCCGCTGTGCGCATAACCCACGCACCCACGGGCATCGTCATAAGCTGCCAGGACGAAAAGAGCCAGCTAAAGAACAAGGACAAGGCGTTAAAGATCCTGCGCGCAAAGCTCTATGACCTGGAGCAGGAGAAACAGGCGAAGATGCAGAGGCAGGAACGCCAGAGCCAGATCGGCACGGGCGACAGATCCGAGCGCATCCGCACCTATAACTTCCCGCAAGGGCGGGTGACGGATCACCGCGTTTCGCTGACTCTGCACCGGTTGGACTCCATCTTGGACGGCGATATTACCGAGATAATGGACACTCTCATAACGAACTACCAAGCGGAGATGCTGCAAGCGGTGCAGGCTTAGTCGTCAAGATCTTCAAGCAGAAGCTGCTCGTCGCCGGCCGTTAGTTCGTCCGTATCGTGTTCGACGGTGCGCAGCTTCCTGTTAATAGCCCGTGTACGCACGCCCACAAGGTCTGCCAGCGTTTTATCGGCGGTTTGGACCTGCTTGTGGGCTTTTTCTAACATGCCGCTAAACTTGGCGAACTCTGACTTAACGGCGCGCAGGGTGTCCCAGACTTCCTGCGAACGCTTCTCGATGGTCAGCGTCTTGAAGCCCATTTGCAGGGAGCTTAGGAAGGCCGAAAGGGTCGTCGCGCCCACGGCCGTGACCTTGTACTTGTCGCGCAGTTCCTCGAATAGGGCGGGGTTGCGCACCACTTCGGCGTAGAGACCCTCCGTGGGCAGGAACATCAGCGCGAAGTCGGTGGTTGTTGGCGGAAGGATGTACTTGTCGTGAATGTCCTTGGCGAAGCTGCGGATGCTCTGCGCCAAGGCCTTGCGCGCGTTGTCGATATCGGCCTTGCTCTCCGCGTCCAGCAGGCGGTTGTAGTCCTCGATGGGGAACTTGGAGTCTATGGGCAGGAGGAGCGGCGTATCGCCGTTGCCGGGAAGCTTTACGGCGAATTCCACGCGCTTGCCGCCGCTGATCTCCACGTTTACCTCGTACTGCGCCGGCACAAGGATGTCGGACAGAAGCTTCTCCAGCCGCACCTCGCCGTATGTACCGCGGTCCTTTACATTGGTCAGGGCGTGTTTCAGGCTCTTGGTGTCCGCGGCAAGGCTCTTCATTTCGCCCAGGCCGACTTGTACGCTCTCCAGCTGCTTGCTCACAAGCTCGAAGGACTGCGCCAGGCGCGTCTCCAGCGTTTTGTGCAGCTTCTCGTCCACAACGGCCTGCATCTGCTCCAGCCGCCGCTCGTTGCTGTCTTGCAGGGATCGCACATTGCTTGCAAGGGTGGCGTTTATGCGGTCGATATTTTCGGTGTTGCTGTGCTGCATGGCGATCAGGCGCGAATCCAGCTGTTCTTGGAACTCGCGCAGGCGGTGGTTGATCTCTTCGCGGTTGCTTTGCAAGGTGGCCTGTATGCTGGCCTGTATCACGCCGAAACGCTCGAACTGCTCCGTCGCGCCGCTGCTGATCTGCTTGGCCACGCTTTCGCGCTGTTCGTCGGCGGCGCGTTTCAGCAGACCGGGCAGCATGTCCTTTGCCGCCCTCTTCCCGCTTGCGGTCAGGAGAGCAACAAGCAGCAGCAGAGCGATGATCACGATGCTGAGAATTATGTGCAGTTCCATGTTTATATCTCCCTATGTAAGAAGCGAGCCTTGT
>WRAA01000133.1 GCA_009780445.1 Defluviitaleaceae bacterium | reverse complement strand
CACACGTCTAGCATCCGGAGCGTCAGCGTAGGAAAAAGCTGACGACGCACGGCGGAAAATTTGCCGAAAATGCGCCGAAATGGGGTTTTCAAACACGCCCTAACGCCAATCAAGATCAGTGCTTCGCCAAGACCAGCTCCTTGGTGCATAATTTTTCCAGCACGTTCGCGCTGTGCGTTACTACGATCATTATGCAGTTTGTGCTGCGCTGTGCTTCCCGCAGGTTTTCGATGATGGCGCATTCGGTTTCGCTGTCCAGGTTGGAGGTTGGCTCGTCGAGGATCAGCACGTCGTAGTCGCAGGCGAGGGCGCGGGCAAGGCCAAGCCGCTGGCGTTCGCCGCTGGAGAGGCCAAGGGCGTTTTCGTCCATCGAGAAGTGGTCCAGGCAGCTGAGGCGTGCTACGTCGCGTATGCGCTTCTCGCGGTAGTCCTTCGCAAAGCTGATGTTGTCGTGGATTGTTGAATCGAAGATGAATACGTCTTGCGGAAGCACCGCCACGCGGGCAAGGTAGCTTGCGGGGTCTGTTTCGGTGCAGCTCCTGCCGTTTACGAGTATCTCACCTTCACCGGGATCCACCTGCCGCATCAGCAGGCGCATAAGGGTGGTCTTGCCGGTGCCGGAAGGCCCCACGATCGCCAGCGAGTCTCCGCGCACCAGCTTCACGTTAAGGTTCTCCAGAATGGTCTCGCCGCCGTCGGGGTAGCTAAAGCCAAGGTTTCTGAACTCGATCTCGTTAATAGCTTCGACTTTCTCCATGCCGTGGTGGTCGTGGGCGTCCTTCACCAGCAGTTCTTCCAGCCTCAGCTCCACGGCCTTGGCGTTTTGTATGTCTATGTTGAAGTCTGTAAGTGCCTTGATGGGATCCTTCAGCCGCGGCAGGAGGTAGTAGAACGCCATGATGCTGCCGATGGAGATATTTCCCCCGCGCGAAAGGTAGAATATGCCGGCCACGATAGCCGCCACGGGAATGATGTTCGTGATTATGTTCGTGGACGCTTTCGAGAGCGTCTGCCAGTACTTTAGCTTGCTTAGCTTATGTTCGTATGCGTCTACGAGGCGTTCGAAGTATCCCGCAACATAGTGTTCCGCGGCATAGATCTGGATGGTGTCAATGCCCGTGAGGGTTACGTTGGACTCGGCCATAAGCGTGGAGAAGCTTTCGCGCTCCTTCACCGCGCTCTTGCGCAGATACCGGTTGATCTGGCTGTAGGCCAGGAAGAACACCAGCGAGAACGCAATGGTCATAAGCTTCATGTACACATTCAGCGCAAACAGGAAGCCGAAGATCACCAGGATGTGCAGTATGTTCAGGAAGAGCGTGGGCATCATCATTAGCTTGCTCTGCACATAGATGTAGGAATCGTTCAGAACCTTGTTGTTGATGTCTCCCACGGGGTTGTTGAGGAAGAAGCGGTAGTTCTTGTGCAGCACATTTTCGAAGAAGAAGCTGCGCACAATACCCGCGCCGTTGTTTATAAGGTTTGCCCACATGTAACCCTGCAGCCAGTCCAGGAAGAAACAGGCGATAAGCACGCCGGCGATGCTGCCGACTGTGAACACAAACGCCGCGTATTCGTTAATGTACGGGTACAGGTCGTCGATGAGAAGGCTCATGAGGTATGGCGGCAACAACCCCGCAAGTATGTGCAGTCCGCTCACAAAAATCACCGCAAAGCGGTAGCCGTGAAGCGGGCGCAGAATTCTTGAAACTTCGTTTGATAACATTGGCTACACTTCCTTGATAAGTCCGTACAAAATAACCGCTCCTGTCGTACCAGGTAGCGGTTATTTGTGTGGTGGACAAGCTTATTTAATGATGCTTACAACCGAGCCGGCGCCGACTGTCCTGCCGCCTTCGCGGATGGCGAAGCGCAGACCCTGCTCCATAGCGATCGGTGTGATAAGGTCGATCTTCATTTCGATGTTGTCGCCCGGCATACACATCTCTACGCCTTCCGGCAGGCTGATAACGCCCGTAACGTCGGTGGTTCTGAAGTAGAACTGCGGGCGGTAGTTGTTGAAGAAGGGCTTGTGGCGGCCGCCTTCCTCCTGCGAAAGGACATATACCTGCGCGGAGAAGATTGTGTTGGCGGTGATGGAACCTGGCTTTGCGAGAACCTGCCCTCTTTCGATTTCAGTTCTCTGCACACCACGCATCAACGCGCCGATGTTGTCGCCGGCCTGTGCGCTGTCCAGCAGCTTGCGGAACATTTCAATACCGGTGATAACGACCTTGCGCTTCTCTTCCGTAAGGCCCAGGATCTCGACTTCTTCCTGGATCTTGAGGGTGCCGCGCTCAACTCTGCCTGTGGCGACTGTTCCGCGGCCTGTGATGGAGAATACGTCCTCGACAGGCATAAGGAACGGCTTTTCGGTGTCGCGCTGAGGTGTCGGGATATATTCGTCGATCTGCTCGAACATTTCGACGATCTTGTCGCCCCACTGGCCGGCGGTATCGTTGAGGGCGTGGAGTGCGGAGCCTCTGATGATCGGGGTGTCGTCGCCCGGGAAGTCGTAGTAACTCAGCAGTTCGCGGATCTCCATTTCGACGAGATCCAGAAGCTCTTCGTCGTCAACGGCGTCAACCTTGTTCATGAATACTACGATCTTGGGAACGCCCACCTGACGCGCAAGCAGGATATGCTCGCGGGTTTGCGCCATGGGGCCGTCAGTTGCGGCAACAACCAGGATCGCGCCGTCCATCTGCGCCGCGCCGGTGATCATGTTCTTTACATAGTCGGCATGGCCGGGGCAGTCTACGTGGGCGTAGTGGCGGTTCTGTGTTTCGTACTCGACGTGGGTTGTGGAGATCGTGATACCGCGCTCTCTTTCTTCCGGAGCCTTGTCGATCTTGTCGAAGGCAACTGCCGCGCCAAGGCCGTATCTGTCGTACAGAGTCTTGGTGATGGCGGCTGTGAGTGTTGTCTTGCCATGGTCAACGTGGCCGATAGTGCCGATGTTAACGTGTGGCTTGTTTCTTTCGAACTTTGCTTTTCCCATGCTGGTTTATCCTCCTCATAATACATTTAACCTTGGTTGACGTGAACCGCTGACAGTTCCGTATTACACCTATTATAGTAAATATGCCCTGATATTGCAATAGCAAATTGAAATTTTGTTTTAGAGCCTGTTCAAAGACCCGCCCTAGTCGTTGGCCTTGCCGGCCACTACCTTTTCCTGGATCGACTTGGGCACAGGCTCGTAGTGGTCGATTTCCATGGCATAGACACCACGCCCCTGGGTGCGCGAGCGAAGGTCTGTGGCATAGCCGAACATCTCGGCCAGAGGCACGAAGGAGTGGATTATCTGCGCGTTGTTGCGCGCTTCCATACCCTCGATGTGGCCGCGGCGGCTGTTGATATCGCCGATTACGTCGCCCATGTAGTCCTCGGGAACAGTAACGTCAACCTTCATGATAGGCTCCAGCAGAACAGGGTCGGACTTGCGCATGGCTTCCTTGAAGGCCATGGAGCCGGCGATCTTGTACGCCATTTCCGACGAATCGACATCGTGGTAAGAACCGTCGTACAGGGTGGCGCGCACGCCCAAGACCGGATACCCGCCGATTGTGCCGGAGTGCATCGCTTCCTTGATACCGTTCTCGATGGCGGGAATGTATTCCTTGGGAATGGAGCCGCCCACGATGGCGTTGACAAACTCGAACGCGTTCTCCGTGTCGTTGGCGTCCATCGGTTCGAACTTGATTTTACAATGGCCGTACTGCCCGCGCCCGCCGGACTGCTTGATATACTTGCCCTCAACGTCGGACGGCTTGCGGAATGTCTCGCGGTAGGCAACCTGCGGGCGGCCCACATTGGCTTCCACCTTGAACTCGCGCAGGAGCCTGTCAACTATAATCTCGAGATGCAGTTCGCCCATGCCGGCGATGATGGTCTGGCCGGTTTCCTGATCTGTGTAGGTGCGGAAGGTTGGATCTTCCTCGGCCAGCTTTTGCAGGGCAATGCCCATCTTGTCGCGGCCGGCCTTTGTTTTCGGCTCGATAGCCACGTTGATGACGGGCTCGGGGAAGTTCATGGATTCCAGCACGACTTCGTTATCCTCGTAGCACAGAGTGTCGCCGGTGGTTGTGAATTTTAAACCGACGGCGGCGGCGATGTCACCCGCGTACACACGGTCGATCTCCTGACGGTGGTTTGCGTGCATTTGCAGGATGCGCCCTATGCGCTCCTTCTTGCCCTTCACGGAATTGTATACATAGCTGCCGGAGTCCAGCACGCCGGAGTATACGCGGAAGAAGGCCAGCTTGCCCACGAACGGGTCGTTCATTATCTTGAACGCGAGAGCCGAGAAAGGCTCTTCGTCGGATGCGTGGCGTTCGATCTCCTTGTCCGTGGAAGGATCCATACCCTTGATGGCTTCGATATCCGTAGGCGCGGGCAGATAGGCCACAACCGCGTCCAGAAGCTTCTGCACGCCCTTGTTCCTGTATGCCGAGCCGCACAGCACCGGGGTTATCTCCGTGGTGAGGCACGCCTTGCGGATAGCCGCTTGAAGCTCTTCCGCGGGGATCTCCTCACCGCCAAGATAACGCTCCATGAGATCCTCGTCGGTCTCCGCCACGGATTCTATCATGTTCTGGCGATACTCTTCCGCCTTCGCGAGAAAGTCCGCCGGGATATCCGTCACGGAGAAGTCCGTGCCTTTGTCGTCATTGTAGACATATGCCTTCATTTCCAGCAGATCTATAAGACCCTTGAATGTGTCCTCCGCGCCGATAGGCAGTGTCAGGGCAACCGGGTTCGCGCCCAGGCGATCCTTGATCATGCTTATTACGTTTGCGAAGTCGGCACCCATGATATCCATTTTGTTGACGAACGCTAGACGCGGCACGCCGTATCTGTCCGCCTGACGCCAAACCGTTTCCGACTGCGGCTCCACGCCGCCTTTTGCACAAAACACACCCACCGCGCCGTCAAGCACACGCAGAGAACGTTCAACTTCCACAGTGAAGTCAACGTGGCCTGGTGTGTCGATGATGTTTATGCGGGTGTTCTCCCACTGGGTTGTTGTCGCCGCCGACGTGATGGTGATGCCTCTTTCCTGCTCCTGCTCCATCCAGTCCATGGTGGCCGTGCCCTCGTGGGTGTCGCCTATCTTGTAGGTGCGGCCTGTGTAGAACAGAATACGTTCGGTAAGAGTGGTCTTGCCGGCATCTATGTGCGCCATTATCCCGATGTTCCTGGTTTTTTCCAGCGGGAAAGCTCTAGCTGACACTGATACATTTCTCCCTTCTGTAGTAAGGCTCTACCATCGGTAGTGCGAGAACGCCTTGTTTGCTTCGGCCATTCTGTGCACTTCTTCCTTACGCTTCACCGCGCCGCCCGTGCTGTTGGTAGCGTCCAGTATTTCGCCCGCGAGCCTCTCCTGCATGGTCTTTTCGCTGCGCTTGCGCGAAAAGCTCACCAGCCAGCGCAGACCAAGAGCCTGCCGCCTGTCCGGGCGGATCTCTATCGGCACTTGGTATGTGGCACCGCCCACGCGGCGCGCCTTTACTTCCAGTATGGGCATGATGTTGTTCATGGCTTCCTCAAACGCGTCGATGGCCTTCGCGCCCTTCTTTTCGGCCACCATTTCAAACGCGCTGTACACTATCTTCTGAGCCGAGCCCCTCTTGCCGTCCAACATGACGGTGTTGATCAGCTTCGTAACGACCTTATTTGAGTAAAGGGGGTCCGGCAGAACTTCCCTTTTGGAAACATGTCCTTTACGTGGCACGATCTTCCCTCCTTAATTCATGCGGGAGTGTTCCCGCAAATTATTATCAACGGTACTCGTGGCGTGCGGGGCAGATTGCCCCGGCCTCGAACGTGCCACAGCGATATCTATATCCTAAAGGCAGAACGGACGATACGCGTATGGCAACAATTCTAAAGCGTTGATACTGTGCTGCTTAGGCCTTCTTTTCCTTAGGACGCTTCGCGCCGTACTTCGAGCGGGATCTTCCGCGCTTTCCAACGCCCGCTGTGTCAAGCGTACCGCGGATGATGTGGTAGCGCACACCCGGCACGTCCTTAACCCTTCCGCCGCGTATAAGCACGGTGCT
>WRAA01000132.1 GCA_009780445.1 Defluviitaleaceae bacterium | reverse complement strand
GAAAACTACCCGGGCGCGTTGCACGAAGATACGGGCGCCAGCCTCTGCGAGAGGATCGCCGAGCAGGCCAAGGGCTTCGGCGCGGAGTTTGTCACCGACACCGTGGTAGACCTTCAGCTTGAAGGATCCGAGAAAAAGGTGGTCTGCAAGGGCAATACGTATTCCGCAAAGACCGTGATAATCGCCACCGGCGGTTCGCCTAAGAAGATAGGCTGCCCCGGCGAAGCCGAGCTTACGGGCAAGGGTGTGTCGTACTGCGCCACATGCGACGGATTCTTCTTCTCCGACCTTGACATATTCGCCATCGGCGGGGGCGACGCGGCCGTGGAAGAGGCCGTATATCTCACGAAGTTCGCGCGTAAGGTGACGATCGTCCACCGGCGGGACCAGCTGCGCGCGGCGGCCTCCATTGTGGATCGCGCCAAGGCCAACGCCAAGATCGAGTTCCTCTGGGACACCGTTGTGGAGGAGATCAAGGGCGAGGATATCGTCGAGAGTATTGTGTTCAAGAACGTTAAGACAGGCGCGCTGCACGAACACACGGCAAATGAGGACGACGGCACCTTCGGCGTGTTCGTGTTCATCGGCTTCGACCCGGTAAACGCGCTCATAAAGGACAAGATCACTACGGATTCCGCGGGCTATGTCATCACCGACGACAACATGCACACCAACATACCCGGGGTGTACGTGGTGGGCGACGTCCGCCAGAAGTCTCTGAGGCAGGTTGTTACAGCCACAAGTGACGGCGCGATAGCCGCCATGCAGGCTGAAAAATATTTGCACGACCATTAAACTCATACCAACGAGGAGGGATCACATTGCACGAAGTTGATAAGGATACTTTCCAAACCGATGTGCTGGAGGCCGACGGCTTTGTAGTCGTGGACTTTTACGGCGACGGCTGTGTGCCGTGCCAGGCGCTTCTGCCGGATATCGAAGCGCTTGCCGCGAAGTTCGAGGGTAAGGCCGGCTTTGTGAAGTTTAACACTTCCAAGGCCAGGCGCGTGGCAATTGCGCAGAAGGTTCTGGGGCTTCCGACCGTGGGCATTTACAAGGACGGCGCGAAGCTGGAAGAAGTGACCAAGGAAGCGGCAACAAAGGAAAGTATCGAGGCGATGATCCTTCGCCATATCTAGAAAAGGAGTTGATTCAATGCGCCTTGAATTAGGGAGTATCCTAATAAAGGATGTACAGCCGGGCGCGAGCCAAGGTGTAAGCGGCGGTGTGCTTACGGTAGACCCCGCGAAGCTGCAGGAGCTTGTGCTGCAGGACGAACGCATAACCGGCGTGAAGGTTGAAATTGCAAAGCCGGGCGAAAGCACCCGCATCACACCCGTGAAGGACGTTATCGAGCCGCGCGTGAAGGTTGACGGCGGCGAGATGTTCCCGGGCATGATGGGCAAGGTGGGGACTGTCGGCAGCGGGCGCACCCATGTCCTCAAGGGCGTGTCGGTTCTCACCGCCGGCAAGATCGTGGGCTTCCAGGAAGGTATCGTGGACATGAGCGGCCCGGGCGCGGAGTATACTCCGTTTTCGAAGCTGATCAACATCTGCCTTGTGCTGGAGCCGGCCGCCGGACTCAAGCCCCACGAGTACGAAGCCGCGGCGCGCACGGCCGGCCTTAAAGCCGCCGCGTACATCGGCGAGTTCGCAAGAACTCTCACACCGGACAGCGTTGAAGTGTTCGAGACAAAGCCGCTGATCAAGCAGACCCAGGAATTCCCGAACTTGCCCAAGGTTGGATATGTCTACATGCTGCAAACGCAGGGTCTTCTGCACGACACATATGTCTACGGCGTAGACGCAAAGAAGATTGTGCCGACGATCCTGTACCCCACAGAGGTTATGGACGGCGCGATCCTAAGCGGAAACTGCGTGTCGGCCTGCGACAAGAACACAACCTACCACCACCAGAACAACCCCATCATCCGCGAGCTGTACAGCAAGCACGGCAAGGAAATCAACTTCGTGGGTGTTATCATCACCAACGAAAACGTGTTCCTGATGGACAAGGAGCGCAGCTCCGACTGGAGCAGCAAGCTTGCCGAGTACCTTGGCCTGGACGCTGTGATAGTCTCCCAGGAAGGTTTCGGCAACCCGGACACAGACCTGATAATGAACTGCAAGAAGATCGAGCTGAAGGGCATCAAGACCGTTATCGTAACCGACGAATACGCCGGGCGCGACGGCAAGAGCCAGTCCCTGGCGGACGCTGACCCGCTGGCTGACGCTACCGTAACGGGCGGCAATGCCAACGAGGTTATCGTTCTTCCGCCGATGAGCAAGATCATCGGTATGCTGGACTTCACCGACAAGATCGCGGGCGGCTTCGACGGCTCCCTGCGTCCCGACGGCAGCATAGAAGCCGAGATACAGGTTATCACCGGCGCGACAAACGAGCTGGGCTTCAACAGGATGACAGCCGTAGAACTATAACCAGCTTCGCACAGCATACATTATTGAAAGGATGGTAGCATGGGATTATTCGACGGCAAGAAGGTCGTAATAATCGGTGACCGTGACGGTATTCCGGCACCGGCTATCGACAAGTGCCTTGAAGGCACGGCGGCCGACATCGTGTTCTCCACAACGGAATGCTTTGTCTGAACAGCCGCAGGCGCAATGGATCTGGAGAATCAGAACAGGGTAAAGGGAGCTGTGGACAGCTTCGGAGCCGACAATGTTATCGTGCTTATCGGCGCGGCCGAGGCGGAAGCCGCAGGCCTTGCCGCAGAGACCGTAACAAACGGCGACCCTACATTCGCAGGTTCATTGGCGGGAGTCCCGTTGGGACTTCGTGTATACCACGTAACAGAGCCGCAGTTTAAGGATTACGTAGACAGCGCGGTTTATGACGAACAGATAGGCATGATGGAAATGGTGCTGGACGTTGATTCCATCATAGCCGAGATGGACTCGATACGCAGCCAGTTCTGCAAGTTTAACGACTAAGACGGAAGGAGGATGCACTTGAGCAAACTTCGTGTCGTACACTATATCAACCAATTCTATGGCGGAATAGGCGGCGAAGAACACGCCGGACACAAGCCTGAGTGCCGCGAGGGCGTTGTAGGCCCCGGCATGGCAATCAACGCCGCCTTTGGCGAAGCGGCCGAGATCGTAGGCACAGTTATTTGCGGTGACTCCTATTTCAACGAAAATGTAGAGGAAGCCACCAAGGCCATCATCGCGATGGTAACGAACCTACAGCCCGACGTGTTTGTGGCGGGCCCCGCGTTTAACGCTGGCCGCTACGGAATGGCCTGCGCCGCTGTTGCGAAGGCTGTGCAGGCGGAGCTTGGCATCACCGTAGCCACCGCCATGTACGAAGAGAACCCCGGGGTGGATTCTTTCCGCCGCGACGTCTACATCCTTAAAACAGGCGATTCCGCCGCGGCAATGCGCACGGCGGCCCCCGCTCTGGCGGCCTTCACCGTGAAGCTTGCGAAGGGCGAAGCCGTTACGCCGGAGGCCGACGGATACTTCCCGCGCGGCATCCGCAAGAACAAGTTTGTGGAGGACACGGGCGCAAAGCGTGCCGTTGACATGCTCCTCCAGAAGATTAACTCGGAGCCGTTCAGCACAGAATACGCCATGCCGACCTTCGACAACGTTGCGCCCAGCGCGCCCGTTGCCGATATCTCCAAGGCGACCATCGCCCTGGTGACCTCGGGCGGTATCGTGCCGAAGAACAACCCGGACCGCATCGAATCGTCCAGCGCGTCCAAGTACGGCGCGTACAGCATCACCGGCGTGAACGACCTTACGGAAGCCACCTACGAGACGGCTCACGGCGGTTACGACCCTGTGTGCGCAAACATTGATTCCGACCGCGTTCTGCCCGTGGACGTCCTGCGTGATCTCGAAGCGGAAGGTAAGATAGGCAAGCTCTTCGAAACGTTCTACTCTACTGTGGGCAACGGCACATCGGTGGCAAACTCCAAGGGTTTTGCGGCGGATTTCACACAGCAGCTGCTGAGCGCGGGAGTGGACGCGGTAATTCTGACTTCCACCTGAGGAACCTGTACTCGTTGCGGTGCAACGATGGTGAAAGAAATTGAACGCGCCGGCATCCCGGTGGTGCATGTCTGCACAGTAGTACCCATTTCCCTTACAGTGGGCGCGAACCGTATCGTGCCGGCTGTGGCGATACCGTATCCGCTGGGCGACCCGAACATGGAAGCCGCGGACGAAAAGAAGCTTCGCCGCAAGCTGGTGGAGAAGTCTCTCGCCGCCCTGCAAACCCCTGTAAGCGAACAAACTGTATTCGAGAAGTAGATCAGATATCGAACAGGCTCTAAGGGGGCGGCGGAGACGCCGCTCCTTCTATATTACGCAGATATCGAAAGGGAGAGACACATGTCGTTTTCAGTACTGAAAGGCGCGGCCTACGCTCTGGTACACACGCCGGATCTTGTGATCCACAACGGCACAACGCAGACCACCGAACGGGCGACGAACCCGTCGTCGGAGTATCTTGCCACCCTTGGCAAGCACTTGCGCAGCTTTGAAGATGTTGTGGCGTACCCGCCAAACCAGACATACATCGGCAACATCACGCCTGAACAGCTCGGCGCGATCGAAATGCCGTGGCACGACAAGAAGGCACCCACGGCGGACAAGTTCGGCAAGCTGGGCGAGATCCTGCCGCAAGACATGTTCTACGCGCTGATGAAGCTTGTGGACGCCTTCGAGCTGGTTCTGCTGGAGGAGAGCTTCGCGGCGGAGGCGGCGGGCAAGCTTGCCAAGCACCCGCTGTTTGCCGACGCGGCCGGGCTGAAGCCGGGCGTAAGCATCGGCGAGATCGAAACACAGGTGAAGCAGCACCATGCCGAAGGGCTGTACCACCACGACAAGCTCATCGGTTGCGTAAAGAAGGCACACGACCTTGACCCGAACCTGAATTCGCACGTCCTGCACGAAAACCTTGTGGCGAAGGCATCGGGCGTGCTGGTGCTTCGTAACTTGCTGGACAAAAACGGCATCAACCCGGCCGAAGTTGACTATGTTATCGAATGTTCGGAAGAAGCCTGCGGCGACATGAACCAACGCGGCGGCGGCAACTTCGCCAAGGCCATAGCGGAGATGGCCGGGCTTGTGAACGCGACAGGCGCGGACACACGCGGCTTCTGCGCCGCACCCACCCACGCGCTGATACAGGCGGCCTCCCTTGTGCGCGCCGGCACATTCCGCAATGTTGTGGTGCTGGCCGGCGGTTCGGCGGCAAAGCTGGGCATGAACGGCAAGGACCACGTGAAGAAGGGTCTGCCGATTCTCGAGGACGTGCTGGCGTGCTTTGCCGTGCTGGTCTCCGAAAACGACGGCGTTTCGCCGGTGTTCCGCAACGACATCGTGGGCCACCACAGCGTGGGAACAGGTTCCGCGCCCCAGGCGGTTATCACGTCCCTCGCGGCAAGCCCGCTGGACGCAAACGGCTTGAAACTAAGCGACATCGACAAGTATTCCGTGGAGATGCAGAACCCGGACATCACCAAGCCGGCCGGAGCCGGAGACGTGCCGGAGGCCAACTACAAGATGATCGCCGCGCTGGCGGTAATGCGCAAGGAGATCGAACGCGCCGGCATCGCCGACTTTATCGCAAAGCACGGTATGCCGGGCTGGGCGCCCACGCAGGGTCACATTCCGTCGGGCGTGCCGTATGTGGGTTTCGCGCGTGAGGATCTCACAAGCGGGTCCCTCAACCGCGTGATGATCGTGGGCAAGGGCAGCCTCTTCCTCGGCCGTATGACGAACCTGTTCGACGGCGTTTCCATCGTGCTGGAGCGCAACAAGGGCGCGGCGGAAAGCGCGCCGGCGGCGGAGACGGCGTTGGCCGCAGACAGGAAGCGCGTGCGTATCGGCCTGACGCTCTTCGGAAGCGAACACGGCGTGGCCAACATGGTTAAGGGCGCGGAGCAAGCCGCCCGCGAGGACGATTCCTTCGAGATCGTGCTGATAGGCGAGAAGGTTTCTACCCGCCTAAGCCTGGTGGAGGCGGCGGATGATGCGGACGCACACGCCAAGATGGAGAGAATGCTGGACAGCGGCGAGCTTGACGGCTGCGT
>WRAA01000131.1 GCA_009780445.1 Defluviitaleaceae bacterium | reverse complement strand
CGTCTGTTAAAAGCTGCATTACATCCACCGTTGCCCTACTAGATAGCGTGCTAGTTTCACTATAGTTGTTTGCCGCAGATTACATGCCCGGCCCCGGCCATACGTTCAAAATCTCTATGCCGTAAAGATCCGGGTCGTAGTCGGCAATCATCAGCCAGGACAGGATGTGCAGCCGCTGATCCTCAAGCTCCAGTTCGACTTCGATCAGCAGTACATCGTCGATAGGCACGATAAAGATGATGTTCCCGTAAAAATCTTTAAACGCGCCCGCGTCGCTTATCCGTGAGGCAAGTTCGGCTTCGGGAGACGTGCGTACTATGTAGCTTAGGTTCGCCAGCATTTCCTCTGCGCGGTTGTTGGCCTCGAAATAGGCGTCCGATGCTTGTATCACACCCTGGGCAAGCCTGTAGATTGCTGTGGCCGAAACCATGGCAAGTGTGGCGAAGGTGGTCAGGCACAGAAGCACAAATATCACAAGTATGGATGAACCGCCGACGTTTACGCCGCCAATAGATGACTTCATCAGTTCACCCCCATGTATCGCAGAACTGTCAGGCTGTACAGCTCTTCGCCAAGCAGGCTGTCTGTCACGGTTATGGACGCGGTGGCCAGGGCGGAGGACATATCGGTGCTGACGACCATTTCGAATCGGGTGTTATAATCGGTGCGGCCCCAGTTTTCGTCAAAGTGTACAACCAGTTGTTCGCCCACTATTGCGGCCTCCAACACAGATGACATGACGGCGGTGTCTCCGCCGCTTGCCTTGAAGGTTTCGGCCGCGCTCTGGGCGTTCATCACGGCCATCTGCACGCCTACACTGCGCGAGCTTAGCGTGTGCGCCATGGCAAAAAGCTGGACGCAGATCGCGCTCGACACAGCGAAGAATGCTATGGCGATTATAAGTTCCATCAGGAATAGCCCTGATTTAGATCGGCTCATGTTGGCACCTCGTTAGTTGTTTCGGCTTTCGGCACCGCTTCGCAGGCCAATCAATTTGCGGCCGGAGAGACCGTCCGCGCTTTCGGCGTAAATGGCTATCAGGCCGTCCCCCGCCATTTCCACGCCGAATCGGTAGACATCTATCAGCGATTGGCCGGACGCGAGGTTCAGCGCGTGAGGGTTTTCGGTGTCGATAAACAGCTCCATGAGTGCGCCCTCGTGGTGGTAGATCCATGTTTCGAACACGCGGCCTATCAGGTGCAGTTCAAGCACCAGGGCGGGCTGACCCTCCAGCTCGTCGATACGTATCGCGCCAACCGAATCGTGCTGGCGGATGTTGGTGGACACAAACATTAGGGTCGTGTTGACCTCGAAGCTGGTGTCCATGCGCGAAACGGTGGAGCCGTAGACATTCGCCCCGATAAACACAACTATGAGTGATGCCGCCGCAAACACACAGAAGAGCGCGAGCGTGAACAGCGCGTCAACAACATGTCTGCGGCTTCGTGACTTTGGTGAGTTCATCCGACGTTCTCCTTATTAGCGCGGCAGAACGGTGATCTGCGGCATGATGTTCGACGCAAAGGCGTCGTAGTGGATGATGAAGCGATCTTCGTCCACCTGCAGTCCGAACCTCTCGACGAGATAGTCCAGAGTGGGCGGGTAGCGGCCTTCCAGGGCATAGAACTGGACGGCGGCTCTGGTCACTGCGACACGCACGGCCTCCAAAGCCTCTTCCTCGTTCGCCTGTGTAAGGTAGCCCACGCCCATGTTAAACATGTAGACCACGGCCACAAAGAAGCCAAGCGGCAGGAGGATGCCCAAGAAGCCGCGGCGGCGTTTGCGGGTGCTGCCGAATCGGTTTGCCATACGCCCCCCTTAGCCTATTGCCGACATAATTCCCATAAGCGGAAGCATTACGGAAAGCAGTATCACGCCGACGATAACGGAAAGAATGGCCACGAGAGTAGGCTCTACGATGGAGATGATGTTGTTGATCTGGGTGTTGGTCTCTTCTTCGTAGCGCACGGCAAGCTTCTCCATGATGCTGTCCATGGAGCCTGTCTTGAAGGCTACGCTGACCATTCTTGCATACACGCCGGAGAACATGCCCACTTCCGCCAGAGCGTCGGAGAAGCGTGTGCCTTGGCTGAGTTTTTCCTGGCAGAGCGCGATCTTGCTGCGAACTGACGGCGTGCCGACCAGTTTATGTACCATTTCAAGGCTCTTGTCGGTGTCCATTCCGCTGGCCAGCATCAGGGACATGGCCGAGGCAAATCTGCCGGAGGCTATCTTTGAGTAGAGACCCCGGGTGAGGAAGAAGTTTTCCTTGAACTTATCCAGCATTTCGCGGCCGGAGCCGGTGGAGCGCAGGATCGCAAAGCCAAAGACCGCCACGGCCAAGGCCGATACGATGCCGACGCTGTAGTTGCCGAGGGTCTGCCCGAAGTTCATCACCGCAAGGGGGAAGCCCGTCATCTGCGCGCCAAGCCCTTGGAACACGTCGTTGAATATCGGCATTACCTGCACGATAAGGATTATGATTACGGCCATCATCATGGAGATCATGACGAGGGGGTAGGCCAGCGCGCTGCGTACAATGCGCGACACGGCCTCTTCGCGTTCGTAGTACACGCTAAGAGACTCCATGACGTTCTCCAGCTTTCCCGTGGCTTCGCCTATTTCCACCATGTGTATTACGTAGTCCGGGAACTTTTCGGTCTTGGCCAGGGCCATGTGCAGGGGCATCCCCAGCTCCGCCTCGCCGTGGATCACGCCCAAGATATCGCGCCCCGCGGTGTTATCAGCATCTTCGCGCATAATGCCTACGCCTTCTGAAATGGATATGCCGGAGCGCAGGATCATGGACATCTGCGCACAGAACGCGGCGATCTCCGAAGATGAAAGTGTGTCTTTTCGCCTGGTGTTTTCGCTCATAAAGGTTGCCTCCGAATGTAAAAATACATGTAGCGCGTACAGCATAATCTCACAATGCTACCACGTTACGATACCATAGTACGAACTTTGTGTCAATACAGCACTTTAACTTCCGGCTGCGGCGGCATTCCTGCGGGACTTGATGGCGGGAAGGTAGGACACGGCCAGGAACAGGAGCAGGCTGAGGCCGCTGATTGCCGCACCTGTGATAAAGCCGGTGTTTACGTGGATGAACTCGACAAGATGTTCCCCGGCGGGAAGGCGCACCCCGACCATCGCGCCGTCGATCAGCACCACATCCGCCGCGGCGCCGTTTACGCGGACGCGCCAGTTGTCGGCGTGGGGGATGGATGTGTAGAGCAGGCCGCCCGCGGTGGTGACGCGCCCTTGGATGCGGGTGTCGGTGAACAGGGTAAGATTCAGCGTTTCCGAGGAGAGTAAAGCGTGGCCTTGGGCGAAGAGGCCGTGGTCGATGACTGCGGCGAAGACCGGCACAGTCTCACTCTCGCGGGAAGTGTCGGCGGCTAAACTCACGACATCGCCGTAGGAAAAGCTGCCGATGCGGAAGAGGTAGGATGAACGGTCGATCTCGACGGTGCCGATTTCGCTGTCGTTGGCGTATATCCGCGCGCGTGTGGAGCCGGGCAGGCGTATGAAGCCGTAGATACAGCCTTCGCGCGGCATGGTGAAGTCGAAGCGCGCGGTACCGTCGGTTGCGCCGTCGATCCTGGTTAAACGGTAGCTGCCGGGTTCGTTTTCGGAGACGGTGTAGTTGGTGTGCTGGTGGGCGGGCGAGATAAAGCTGAACAGTTCGCCCTCCAGCCCTGTTGCGCGTGCGAAGAGGTCGTTCTGCGAGGCGAAGGGGTTGCCGAGGTTGCCCGAATAATCGGCCACGGCGTCGCCCACCATGAAGCCCAGCGGCAAGTAATAATTATTGCGGAGCAATGTCACGCCGTCTACCCGGTGGACCTCCTGCCAGAATACGTCGCGGTCTGTCAGCCAGCCGCTGCGGTGCATGAGGTAGCGCAGGTTCAGGAAGGCGTTTGTCAGCGGGGAGGTCTCCGCGTAGTTGATGCTGTTTGCGCGGCCGCGGTAGGGCAGCCCCAGCCCCTGCACGAAGTAGCCCAGGCGCGCGTCCATCATTGATGTGAATATGGACAGGCCGGCGTAGCCGTAGAGGGTGCTGTCGTTGGTGGACCACCAGCGGTGGAACTCTGTGCGGAAGAAGTCGTTGTCGGCGGAAGCGCGGTGGGTCAGCAGTTCCTGCACCTCCGCGTCCATCCATGGATAGGGCTGGCGCGACGACACCCGGTTCGAGTACACTGCCGCGTTCGCGCTAAGTGTCAGCTCGACGATGATTACGGCCGTCATTACAATCGGAACGGCGGAGGCGGTGAGGATACGCTGTATCCTGCGCAATATCGCGGCGGCGGCGGCGAGTTTGCCGGCATTGCCCGAAGGCGCGGGGGATTCGTCGGCGCGGAGCGTACAGACCGCAAAGAGCAACAGATAAATGATGATCAGCACCAGGTTCCAGCCCAGCAGATCGGCGTCCTGCCGCCCGATAACGGCCATTGCGGCGAAGAAGATTCCGCCCGCCGCCATTGCGTAGATATCGCGGGGGCGGGTGGTGTCCAGCACCAGGTAGGCGCGGTAGGCCATGACGATCAGCACGAAGGATATAAGGAAGGTGTACCGGAAGGGCAGGGCGTGGGTGAAGCTGAAGCCGTGCCACATGAAGTTGAGCAGCCTGTGGTTGACGCTGACGACCATGAAGGCCAGCACGGCGGCGTAGGTGAGCCTCTCGCGCAGGATGATCTTGTCGGACAGCAGGAATACGGGCAGGAGCATCAGCGGCAGCAGGCCGGTGTAGAGGCTTGGCAGAGCCTCCGGCGCGTGGCGCAGATTGTGGTGGTGCTGCACAAAGAAGTTGCCCAGTACGTCGAAGAAGCTGCTGTAGAAGTAGGCGTCCGGCACGGAGTTCACGTTGTTGACGGCGTTGTAAGTGTGTTGCAGCGCGACAAACGTCGGCAGGGTGATAAAGGCCGTCATGCCGATGCCGGCGATGGACGCGGCCGCGATGATGCCCAGCTTCACGGCGAAGTCGCGCAGTCCGAGCTTGTGTACGATGCTTAGCATGAAGAACTTGAAGGCGACAAAGATGCAGACGAAGATGCCCATGTAGAAGTTAAAGATTATGGCCGCCGCCAGAGACAGCACGAACAGGCGGTACTTGCCCGCGGTGACAAGGGCGTGGACGCCGAGCATCACGACCGGGAGCAGAGCGAAGGTGTCCATCCACATAACATTCCAATAATAGGCCAGGGTAAAGCCGCAGAGGGCGTAGAACGTGGCAAAGACGGGCAGCATCCTGTCCAACTTGCCCGTGGTGCGGTGTAGGTAGGCGCACATGGCCGCGCCGGCACAGCCGATCTTGACGACCAGGAACACCTGCAGCACTTCGCGCAGGACAGAGTGGGGGAACAACGCCGCCAGCACATTAAACGGGCTTGCCTTGTAGTAGGCGATATTGGCGATGTAGTTGTGTCCGCCGCCGGCCGTCCAGGACCAGAGCAGGGAGTTGCCGCCGCGCAGACGGTGCCAGAAGTCGCTGATAAACGGGAAGTACTGCTGCCAGAAGTCTGAAATCAGAATCATGCCGGTGCCGACAGGGTTAAACGGGAACACGGCGTGATACGCAAAAACCGCGCTCAAAACGAGCATCGGTATCACGGCGGATAATGTATAAATTACAACGGCCTCGCGTCGCGAAGCGTATTCAGCAGACCTTTGCATAACATCCCTCCATTATAGAAATTACCATATTTCGCCCGCTATGTCAACGCGCAACAGAAAAACATCTGCATTTTCGCCGCAACTGTGCTATACTGGAGGCGGTTCGAAAAATAATTATCAATAACGGAGGTAAGCTATGGTCTGCACTAAATGCAACAAGGAGATGGAGAGAGGCCGTTTAATGGTGTACGCAACGGGATCAATACCGGCCGCGTTCATGCAATGGTCCGCGGAGGAGGAGTTTGAGAAGAAGGGGTTTTTCTCGTCGTTCAAGAGAAAGGCCGTACAAATAAAGACTTCCAATGACTGCTACTACCATGGGTCATACCATTGCGCGGACTGCAAGAGGGTGGTTGCTGAGTTTCCCACAAGCTAACGAGAAGCCGTCCGGGGTGATTGGTAACAACCCTAGACGGCTTCG
>WRAA01000130.1 GCA_009780445.1 Defluviitaleaceae bacterium | reverse complement strand
GATTTTTGTGCAAATGCAAGGAACTGATGACGCCGCGAACCTAGAAGGTTCGCAAGGAAGAAGTGACGCAGCAGTTGCGCAAAAAGACAAGCAAAACGGAAAGTTTATTTCTTTACAAACCCTTAGATGCAGTTTTGGTAAACGAAACCGGACTTTATGAAGGATATTTCTTTATAGGAGGGTGGTTTATAAATGAGGTAACAGGCATTATAGAACATGGCGGGGACAACCCAACTTGGAACGCTATGATTAGAATGCTGCCGGAAAGCAACATCGCCGTAGTGACGCTTACCAATGTAAGGTTATGGGTTACGAATTTTGATGAAGATTTAGCTGCGATGACTTTAGAGGCTGCTATAAATAATAATTTCGTGGGCATTGGGCGTGATTGGAACAGGCTGGCTGATATAGGTTTTACTGTTTTGTGCGCTGCGGGTGTTGTGTATCTCGTTTTTCTTGTGCGGAGTATTATCAAACTCCGTAAACGCTTGCAAAATGGTGGGGTAATAAAATCTGATTTTTCTGTGGTAGCTATAAGAAAACTAATTACAGGTTCGGCTTTGACTGTTGCAGGTTTAATACTTTACTATATTGCTCCCATGCTTATGGGTGAAATTCGTGCGGACATGGTATCAATTTTTGTACCGAGCTATAGGGTAGCGGCAACAGCCGTGTGGATAATGCTGATTTACGAAGTGTTTTCGTGGTGGTCAAAGTATTGTGTGAATCCCAAACAAGTTTAGGTAACTACTGATTAACTCGCCAAGCCACCCAAAATATGCTATAATATACGGAACGCCAGAAACATTTTCATCTGCCGAGCCGATTCCGCGATGCTTCACCGCGGAACTCGGCGACAGCAGATGGAATATGTTTCTGAGCTTCCGTATAACGTGAGTTCGATGAACAAAAATCATTCATCGAACTTTGATTACCTGAAAAATGCTTCGCATTTTCAGCCGCTTACGCGGCTGGTTCGCCTTCGTCGAACTCAGGTTATAATAGTTATAATACTCACAAGGATGGTGATTGCTCATGAATATTTTGGTGTTGGAATCCAGCACTACATCGGCCAAGGCGATGGTCTACGATACCGATACGCGCAAGTTCTCTGTGGAGTCCCGGGCATACGAGTTTGCCAATGCCGACAATGCCTCGGGTGAGCAGGATCCGCGGCATGTATTCGAGACGACTGTGGGTCTTGGGCGTTCGCTGGCGGCCGGCAGGAAGATCGACATTATATCGCTCATCAGCACATTCCACAGCGTTATGCTGCTTGACGCGCAGATGGAGCCTGTCACCCCGTTGTATCAGTGGCACTTTACGGGGGCGTCCGGCCTGTGCCGCGAGCTTAGGCGGGACGAGGACTATGTGCGGCGTTTCTATAGCAAGACGGGCTGCATGGTCAACTCGACATACCCGTTCTTCAAGCTGAAGTTTCTGCGTCAGCGGGGCCTGCCGCCGGAGCGGTACAGGATCGCCGGGCAGGGAACCTACACTACATACCGCCTGACGGGCGACTGGGCCGTGACGGATATCACCGCGTCCGGCACAGGCCTGTTGAACACTCACACGCGGGACTATGACGACGAGCTTCTGGGGGAGCTGGGGATCACACGCGGCAACGTGGGCAGGCTTGTGCGGTACGACGAAGCGTTGAGGCTAAGCGCGCAGGGCGCGGCACTGCTGGGGCTTGAGCCGGGTTTACCGGTTATGCCGTCCGTTCCCGACGGTGCGATGAACCAGGTGGGTTCGGGCGCGCTGGAGGCCGGCACCATGACGTTTTCCGTAGGCACAAGCGGAGCCATGCGCCTTAGCGTGCCGCAGCCCGTTATACCGAGCAAGCCGTCCACCTGGTGCTACCTTTCGCCAAACGCATGGATGTCGGGCGCGGCAACCAACGGCTGCACCAACTGCGTAGACTGGTTCAAGACGAAGTTTTTCGCCCAAGGCGTGAACTACGACAAGATCGAGGAAGGTCTGCGCAGCATCACCGACAAGTCCGGCGAGGCCGTGTTCATGCCGTTTTTGTTCGGCGAACGCTGTATCGGCTGGTACGACCAACGCCTTGGCGGCTTTGAGGATGTGCGCCCGCAGCACGGGGTGTACGACCTGTACTACAGCGTGCTGGAGGGCGTGCTGCTGAACCTGTACCAGTGTTACGAGACGCTGGCGAGTGTGGCGGGCGTTCCGCGCAAGATCAAGCTTTCGGGCGGCATACTGAATTCGCCGTACTGGCTGCAGATGTGCGCCGATATATTCCAGACCGAAATGGAGACAGATCCGGCTACGCACAGCTCCGTCATGGGCGGCGTGGCGGTCTCTATGGAAAAACTGGGCGTGATAGCCGGCTTGCGGGATCTGGACTTGCCAAAGGGTATCGAGATCCACCCGAACCGGCACAACGCCGACATGTACAGACAACGCTACGCGCGGTATCTGCATTACTATGGACAGTCGCCGGGCAGATAGGGGGTAACATGGAAGTTACATTACGCAAGGCCGACGTTGAACGACGCTTGCTGGCCTTTGTCATAGACCATATTTGCATAACCATTGTTGCGATGTTCAGCTTCTGGATTCTTGAAGGCTTCTTTATGGCCGGGCTTGTTGGCGTGTTGTTGTATCTCTGCAAGGATGTGACCGGCGGCGCGAGCATTGGGAAGAGGGTCGTCGGGCTGGCCGTCCGGTACAGCGAGGAACCCGATACCGTGCCGGAGGTGCCGGCTCTGATGCTGCGCAACATCTTCTCGTTCCTATGGCCGCTGGAGCTGCTGATGATCATGTTCAGCCGCAACAAGCGCAAGATCGGCGACAACCTTGCGGGAACCGATGTGTACATCGTTCCGCGAACCACACCGCCTGCGCGCCTGTACGTGATTATCGCGGTGGTTGCCGTAGTCGGCCTGGCTTCCTTTGTGCTGGGCATTATGGGTGTGCTTAGGAACAGCGAGCCGCACCAAATCGCGATAGCGCATA
This sequence comes from Defluviitaleaceae bacterium, assembly GCA_009780445.1. Taxonomy (GTDB): domain Bacteria; phylum Bacillota; class Clostridia; order Lachnospirales; family WRAA01; genus WRAA01. The sequence continues at coordinate 3,143 of WRAA01000130.1, read as the reverse complement.
TCGAAGCCAGCGAGGAGGTTCGCAGCGTAGTGGGCGAGATCACGGGCTACGGATTCTTCCTGCAAGGCAATATCAGCACGACGGGTATATCCGCCGGAATGAGCGGAAGCGCGAACTTTACGATACCCGTGCGGGGCGAACGCGGGAACATGAGCGTGGTGGTGTGGCTGGAGATGGAGGCCGGCTCCGAGTGGGAGATCACGCGGGTGCTATACAGAACCGCCGAATAAAGCGTTCTCGATCCTGCGCGCCGTCGGCGTGGCCGCTATGCCGCCTAAAGCGGTTTCGCGCAGAGCTTCGGGCAGGGCTTGGCCGACTTCGTACATAGCGGCGATAACTTCGTCGATAGGGATGATACTTGTGATGCCGGCCAGAGCCATGTCCGCGCTGATGATAGCTATGGACGACGCGGCGGCGTTGCGGGTGACACAAGGTTCCTCCACAAGCCCGGCGACAGGGTCGCACACAAGCCCCATGAGGCTCTTCAGCGCGTGGGCGGCGGCGTGGCCGCACATCCCGGGCGTGCCGCCCATCATCTCGACTATTGCGGAAGCCGTCATTGCGGCGGCGGAACCGCACTCCGCCTGACAACCGCCCACGGCCCCCGCGATGGTGGCGTTTTTTGCGATCACCATTCCGATGCCCGCCGCGTGTAAGAGGCCGCGCACCAGCACATCGTCGGACATGCCGCGGTCCGCGGCCACGGCAAGGAAGCAGCCGGGGATCACGCCGGAACTGCCGGCGGTGGGCGCCGCGACGATCCTGCCCATGCAGGCGTTGCTGCTCATGACCGCCATGGAAGCGTACAGGGCTTCCCCAAGCAGCTTGCCCGATAACGACTTGCCGGAGCCTACGTATTGCCGAAGCACAGAGGCCTGGTCGCCGGTGAGTCCGCTTGCGGAGAGAAGGCCGGGGGTAAGGCCTTCCTGCACAGAGGCCTTCATAACTCCCAGGCTGTGGGACATACGCGCAAGCACTGCGCCCTCGTCCGCGCCCATGTCGAGTGCGGACTGCCGCAGCACTATGGCCGAAATGGCCGTGTTCTCGGCCTCGGCGGCCCCGATGAGCTGCCGCACCGATGAAAAGTCTATGTTCATACAGGCTCCTCTCTAGCCGATCTTGGGCAGATACACAGATGTGATGATGTTGTCGAGAGACTGGGCGGAGATCGCAAGGTCGTCGCTTAGGGTGTCCTGCGTTTCGATAATGGTCAGAGCCTTGCCCGGCTCTTCGCGGGACTGGAACACGCGCATGTTCACGATATTGATGCCCTTCGAGGCAAGCAAGCCGGACACGTTGTTGATAACGCCGGGCACGTCGGCCTGTACCACGACAAGCATGTCCAGGCTGCCGGTGTACTCGATCTCGATGCCGTCCAGCGACTTGATGATCACATTGCCGCCGCCTATGGAGATGCCCACCACGGTGGTGCTGTCGCCGGCGGCGGTTGACGCTTCGATGACGATGGTGTTCGGGTGCGCGTCCGGAATGTCCACAGGCAAAAACGAATAGGACAGCCCCGCGTCCGCCGCGTCCTCAAGGCTTGTGCGTATGCGGGCGTTGTCTGTGCGGTAGCCCAGAAGCCCGCCCACCACTGCCTTGTCGGAACCGTGGCCGCGATAGGTCTGCGCGAAGGAGCCGTGAAACTTGATGACGGCCTTCGCGGGGGTCTGTTTCAGCGCGAGACGCGCTATGAAGCCGATCTGCAACGCGCCCGCCGTATGCGAGCTGGAAGGCCCCACCATTATGGGGCCGATGATGTCGAAAATGTTCATTGGCGGCTCCTCACTTCGAATTATCCACAATTATATCGCTGTGCGGCGTGTGTGTCAATGAAGTTGTGTGCAAGGCTTGATGATTTCGTGGTTTGTATGTTATAATTTGGTATAGCTGTTTTGGTTGGAGGCTCTGTGGGGCTGTTTTGATGAAGAGGGGACATGAGCATATATGGGGAAGAATAGGCTGGGCGTGGACGTTGGGTCTACTACGGTGAAGCTGGCCGTTGTGGACGGCGGCCGCACGGTGTTTTCGCGGTACCGGCGGCACCACAGTAACATTGGGGATACGCTGCAGGGGCTGGTAAACGAGGCCATGGACGAGCTGGGTGATGTTCGCGTTGCGGCGATGATTACGGGTTCGGGCGGCATGACGCTGGCCGGCTGGGCGGGGCTTGCCTTTGTGCAGGAAGTTGTAGCCGTGTCGGAGGCCATACGCCAGACATGCCCGGGCGTAGACGTCGCCATCGAGATAGGCGGAGAGGACGCAAAGATTATCTACTTCGACAATGTGTCGGGCGGAATTGAGCAGCGCATGAACGGCATATGTGCGGGCGGCACGGGCAGCTTTATCGACCAGATGGCCACGCTGTTGAAGATGCAACCGGATCAGCTGAACGACGCGGCCAAGTTGCATACCGTGCTGTACCCGATCGCGGCGCGTTGCGGGGTGTTTGCGAAGTCGGACATACAGCCGCTTATTAACGAGGGCGCGGCGCGGGCGGATCTTGCGGCTTCGGTGTTTGCGGCGGTGGTGAGCCAGACTATATCGGGGTTGGCGTGCGGCAAGCCGATACGCGGCAAGGTGGCGTTCCTGGGCGGGCCTCTGCACTTTATGTCGGAACTGAGGGCAAGGTTCGCGCAGGTGTTAAAGCTGGACGACGCGGACGCGGTATCGCCGGAGGATTCGCACTTGTTCGCGGCTATCGGCGCGGCAATGTCTGCGGAGGAAGAGGGCGACATCGCGCTTAGTACACTGCTCGAGAACCTGCGCGGGCGGCAGGTTGTAGACCATGAGATCGCGCGGATGGCTCCGCTGTTTGACGGCGATGCGCAGTACAGGGCGTTCAGCGCGCGCCATGCCGTGGGAACCGTGGCGCGGCGTGAGCTTGCGGGATATACGGGCGAGGCCTATCTCGGCATCGACGCGGGTTCGACTACTACTAAGCTGGCGTTGATAACGCCTTCGGGGGAGCTGCTCTACAGCAAGTATGCCGGCAACGAGGGCAACCCGCTGGAGGTTGTTGTCCGCGCACTCAAGGAAATTTATGCCGCCCTGCCGGAGGGTGTGCGCATAACGGGTTCGTGCGCCACGGGTTACGGCGAAGGGCTGATGAAGGCCGCGCTTAGCGTGGATATCGGCGAAGT
>WRAA01000129.1 GCA_009780445.1 Defluviitaleaceae bacterium | reverse complement strand
TCTTATATTTTCGTTGCAGCTCTAAAGCTGTGCGCTTCTTCTCTTCTTCTGCCTTGCGATTTTCCTCCTCCCTTATGCGATTTTCCTCCGCTTTTTTGCGGATTACATCAGGATGCTTATTAAGGGCATCTCGTAATCTGTCAAGAACTATAATTCCTGCCGAAAGGTTATTATTTGTACCTATTGACGGTGAATCCAATTCTTTAAGCACTCTTACTGCTGTTCCTATTTTCTCAACGTGCATCCTAAGCTGATCGGTTGGTAGTTTCATTAGTTTATTGACCTTATCTTCATACACTCTTACTTCGCCGGTTAGTTCTTTGCCTTCGTAATATTCCTTTAATATTGACGTTGCTTCTGTATGTTGCATTTTTTCACCCCTCCCTAATACCGCATCCAAATCCGATTTCCATTCGTATCAAAAAACGCATCGCCCCGGGGCTCACAAAGGCGGTTGCCTTGCATATCAAATAAGTATACTCATGCACTTGTACTCTTTGTTGTTGCCGTCTTAGTACGCGCCGGAGTCGTAGGGTGTTACTCGGCATTCAGAGCGTGATGGGTTGAAATATGGACACATGGTATAACCTTCTTTCATCTTTATTTTTTATGACAGCATCGCTTATATTTTTTTCCGCTTCCGCAAAGGCAAAACGAATTAAGCCCGACTTTTTCAATTTTTCTTTGTGGTTTATGCTCTTTTGATGAGGCTTCGCAAGCAGGGCAAATTTCTGACCACCACCCTTCTCCTATTGAACCTTTGCAATGAGGGCAAATCCCTTTGTTAACCAAGTCGTTGATTTGGGTGCGCTTTTTTATTTCTTCCAACTCTTTTATACGAAGTTCTGCTTGACGTAAATGTTCTCTTTCATTTACGTAACGTTCATTTATTGGGGCATTGCTAAAAAAAACAGGTTCTGCACAAAAAGGCTGATTCAACCATTCTTCTTCCTTTAGCCTCTTTTCCTCTGCTAATTGTTCCTGCCGCATACGCTCGGCTTCGGCTTCTTTGGCACGTTCCTCTGGTGTCTTGCTTTCTTCAACGATTGCTTTTTTTAGGCTTTCTTTCTCCTTGTTAAGTGCAAATATCGAGCTTCTCCATAGTTGCTCTTTTTCCATTAATTCTATTTTTACTTTGTATGCAACCTCAGTAGGAAAAGTTAAATAATATTTGTTGTGAACCTCACTTAAATACATGTCTTTTCGAGCATTTTCATGTTCTGTATCAAGCCATTTTAGTCGCGAAGGGATGTATTCGTATATATTTGCATTAAGTGTTTTGAGCTGTTTTTCAATTTCTTGCAATCTCTTCTCTTTGTCCATCACAAAAGCACCTCCTGATTCAATACCGCATCCCAATCCGATTCCCATTCGTATCAAAAAACGCATCGCCCCTCAACTCACAAAGGCGGTTGTTGTACATGTCGAACATGTAATCCCCACGAAATTCATACAAACGGTTGCCGGATATATCAAAGATATATTCGCCACGGATTTCATAAACACGCTCGCCGCCTTCGTTCCAGATATAATTGCCCCTGCGTTCATACAAACGGTTGCCTTGATTATCCCTGTACCACTCGCCGTTGTCTCTTAACCAGTCCATACAGCCACCTCACCCTGATACTCTTGTAATATTCTTTTTCGGTTTACATATTCATTTTCAAAGGAATTGCCCCAACCAAGATACTCCTTGTCTTTTTCGGACAGGGTACGATATACGCTCCCTGCCCTTGCGAATATATCACGATAACGCAATCGCCCATCATCCAATATAGCATGGAGAATTGGCGGCTCGTTAGCCTTAGGGTTAAAAAGATAATTGAGCGACAATGCCATATCGGTACGGTGTAAGCCTAATGCACAGGATATATAAAAACCACCCTCGGCAACTATTTCAGCAAGTGCAAATAAATTAGAAATAATCACCGTATCCGGCGTTCTAAATTTATCGGTAGGAAGATGCAAGTATTTAATACCGGCATCTTCGCAAGCAAGCGGAAAACTGTCAGAGTGGTCTCCTGCTCGTAAGTCCACATAGGTATGTATGCCGCATTGTCTTATCTCTCTCAACATCCACCGCCGTTTCGGCGCAGAAAGGGTTGCCCCCCTAAAACCTACAACTTCGGAATTTAGGGTTATTGGCTTGAAATTGGGAATACTCAGTGAAGATAGTCCGCTTATGTCCATGCAACCAACCCTCTTTTTGTGCGACAGTCCATTAAGTGATTCTAACATAGATTAAGCGGAAATGGAAGATAAAATTGGTTAGATAAACATAATTTTACCACGCATTTTTGCCTTTCTTTGATGATGATGGTGGTGGGTGTATTCAGCTTGTGTTTGGTGTTGGCAATTATCTTCAAGTTGAATTATAGTTGAATTATTTGTGATTGTTGAACTTGAAAACGAATTGTAAAAGCCTTATAAATGGCGTATTTATAAGGCTTTTGCTTTTTCTTGATTGTTATATATGATACAATGTGGAACTTAGTTCCTGATGAGATAGTCGAACGCGCCCAGGGATGCTGTCGCGCCGCTTCCCATGGATATGACGATCTGCTTGTACGCGCTGTCGCTGCAATCGCCGGCGGCGAACACCCCTGGCAGGCTGGACGCGCCGTGCTTGTCCACGATGATCTCGCCCACCTTGGTGCGCTTCACCGTATCGGCCAGCCACTCCGTGTTCGGCGTAAGACCGATGAGGATGAACACGCCCTGCACCTGCAATGTGACCTCCTTCTCCGTGGTCCTGTCGGCATAGGTCAGGCTCTCCACCTTCGAGGATCCGGCGATCTCCTTGGTCTGCGCGTTGGTGACGATCGTCACGTTCTCCAGCGAACGCAGCCGCTTCTGCAAGATCGTGTCTGCGCGAAGCTCCGGCATGAACTCTATCACGGTGACATGCCCGGCGATACCCGCAAGGTCTATGGCCGCCTCCACGCCGGAGTTGCCCCCGCCGATCACGGCGATATCCTTGCCGGCAAACAGCGGGCCGTCGCAGTGCGGGCAGTAGGCAATGCCGCGGTTCTTGAACTCCTTCTCGCCCTTTACGCCGATAGCGCGCCATCTGGCACCCGTGGCGATGATAACGGTCTTGGAGCGCAGCATCGCGCCGCTGTCCATGGTCAGCTCCAGCATTTCATTGCGCACAAGCTTGTTCGCCCGCTGGGACGATATTATGTCCACGGGATACTCCTTCACGTGATCCATCAGGCTTGCGGCGAACTTCGGCCCTTCGGTATACTTCGTGCCGATGATGTTCTCGATGCCCATTGTCTCCAGGACCTGCCCGCCCAGCGAATCCGTCAGCATACCCGTGCGTATGCCCTTGCGCGCGGCGTAGATTGCCGCCGCCGCGCCCGCGGGACCGCCGCCGACAACCAGCACGTCGTAAGGCGCGCGGCTGTTGATCTCCGATGTATCAACCGACTCGCCCAGCTTCGCCAGAATCTGCTCCGCCGTCATGCGGCCTCCGCCGAACTCCTCGCCGTTAAGGTGTACAAACGGCACGGACATGATCTGCTTGGCCTCCACTTCCTCCTTGAAGCTGCCGCCCTCCACCATGGTGTGGCTGATGTTCGGGTTCAGCACTGCCATTATGTTCAGTGCCTGCACAACTTCGGGGCAATTGTGGCATGTCAGGCTTACATATGTGGTGAAGTTCAGCGTCCTGCTGATGTTCTTGATCTGGGCGATCAAACCGTCCTCGATCTTGGGCTTGCGCCCGCTGACCTGCACCAAGGCCATCACAAATGACGTAAACTCATGCCCATACGGCAACCCGGCGAACACAACTCCGCTAGGCTCTGCGCCAACCTTGTCGACGGCAAAGCTTGGCGAACGCTCCATCTCCACATTTTCATAAGATATCTTGTCCGACATCTCCGCGATCTCGCGCACAAACTCCAGCACGCCCTCCGACGCCCCGCCGGAGTTCGCGCAGACCCTCAGCACCACGTTTGATTCTATATACTCCAGATACGGCGTCAACTGCGCCTTTATTTCTTGGTCAAGTGCCATGTAGTCCTCCATTATGTCCGAATAATAGCGAAGCGCACCATGTGGGCGCGCTCGCTGTGCTGAAACGTGGAATATCTTATATCTTGCCTACCAGGTCAAGGCTTGGCTTGAGAGTTTCTCCGCCTTCCTTCCACTTCGCGGGGCAGACCTCGCCGGGGTTCTTGCGCACGTACTGAGCGGCCCTAACCTTGTCGAGCAGGGTGCTTGCGTCGCGGCCGATTCCGCCGGCGTTCACTTCCGCCATCTGCACGATGCCGTCCGGGTCGATGATGAATGTGCCGCGGTTCGCAAGGCCGGCTTCTTCGATAAGAACGTCGAACTCGCGGGAGATCTTGTGCGAAGGATCGCCCAGCATGATGTATTCAACCTTGCCGATAGCGTCCGAACTGTCGTGCCAGGCCTTGTGTGTAAAGTGAGTGTCTGTGGACACGCCGTACACCTCTACGCCAAGGGATTGCAGCGTAGCATACTGGTGCTGAAGATCCTCCAGCTCCGTAGGGCACACAAACGTGAAGTCCGCGGGATAGAAGCAGATGATGCTCCACTTGCCCATCAGATCCTTCTCCGACACCTTGATAAAGCCCTTGCCCTTCTGGAACGCGTCGCCCTCAAAATTCTCCACTTTCTTGCCGATCAAACCCATGTCATTCTTCCTTTCGTGGTCGTAGTAGTATGTTTAATGCTGTAGACAGGCCGCGCACGTTCCGTAGACCGTGCAGTCAACCCTATCGACACGGCATTGCTGCAGCTGCCGCTGTGCCGCCATATCCCGGCTTAACGCCGCCGGCACGTCCATGTCTGATATCGCGCCGCAGGTTCGGCAGATAAAATGCCCGTGCGGGTCAACCAGGCCGTCGAACCGCTCCTGCCCGTCGATCGTAGCCACGGAGAGTATCGTCCCCTCTTGCTTGAACAGCACCAGGTTCCTGTACACCGTGCCAAGGCTAAGGTCGGGGAACTGCTCCCGCAGCCCGTGGTAGACCCACGCCGCCGTAGGGTGGCACTTGCAGCTGCGGATCATCTCCAGCACTGCCTCGCGCTTGCGGCTGTAGTTCCGAGTTCTCATGCTGCCTCCACTTAAAACGATAACAATAACTATTATCGTTTAAAGTATAGCGCACTACCCCGATTTTGTCAACACCTTTTTTCGCAAAGGTAAAAACTCCCCGCATGTGCTACGCGGGGAGTTTTTGGTAGAACTACTTCGTGCGCCCTCTTTCGCGCTTGATCATCACTACTGCCGCTGCCGCGCCCAAGAGTGCCAGGCCGAACAGCATCAGAAGCCTCGAAACGTTGTCCTCCAGCCCTGTTCCCGGCATCATACCCAGCGGAACAGCCGGATCGAATATCCACAGCTCTTCGTCGGGGTCGAATGTCCACTCGCCCAGAGGTACACCCATATCATCAAGCTCGATAAAGCTGTAGTCCGAACCGTTCGGAACAACCGTGTGTCCTTCCATGGTCGGCACAGGCGGAATGCTTATGTCACTGCCGCCCGGCATAAATCCGGCCGGAATCGGGTCGTCGGTGAGTAGTGAATCCGGATCTGCCGGCGGTTCCGGGTCTGCCCCAAAGTCCGGTCCCGGTCCGGGTCCCGGATCTACACCCGGAGGCGTAACCAAGGCTGTGTCAGGATCCGTAACCGGCTGCGTCGCCTCTTCGGTGCCCGGTTCATCACCCGGCAGCGTAACCGGAGGAGCCTCGGGCGCGGTCGCCGGTGGCACCGTCACGTTCGGGGGATCAGTGCTGTCCGGAGTTTCCGGCGGATCCGTACCCGGCGGTGTTACCGGCGGTACCGGTGGTGTCGCCGGCGGCGTTGTTTCAGGTGATGTTTCAGGTGAAGTTTCAGGTGATGTCTCTGGTGACGTCTCCGGTGATGTCTCTGGTGATGTCTCCGGTGATGTTTCAGGTGATGTCTCCGGTGATGTTTCAGGTGACGTCTCCGGTGATGTTTCAGGTGACGTCTCCGGTGATGTTTCAGGTGATGTCTCCGGTGATGTTTCTGGTGACGTCTCCGGTGATGTTTCAGGTGATGTCTCCGGTGATGTTTCAGGTGATGTCTCTGGTGATGTTTCAGGTGATGTCTCCGGTGACGTCTCCGGTGATGTCTCCGGTGATGTTTCAGGTGACGTCTCCGGTGACGTCTC
>WRAA01000128.1 GCA_009780445.1 Defluviitaleaceae bacterium | reverse complement strand
TACCGCTTTTTCCGACACACAGTTTATTCATAAAAAAGAACGGCTTACAACATACCATTTGTTGTCAGGAGGTACTGTACTTTTATCTTTATATTCACTGCACTTTTTTATTGACAAACACAAGTGTTTTTGCTATGTATTTATTCTGTGCTCTTGTAGACGCTTTTCCCATAATACACCATCTTTTGCAAAAATAATTTGGTCATTATTACATCTTAATATAGTTGTGTAACTATAATATAATTGTAAAAAATACAACTATTAAAGAAAGGACTACCGCCATGCCAAGTATTTTGGAAAAACTATACTTCGGAGACATCCATATGAACTCTGAACTTCCCGCAAAATACCCGGCCTATGCCGAGGCTAACGAAATGAAAGAAATTAATCACGAAAAGCTGCTGGCCACGCTGAACGAATCCGAAAGAGACCATTTCGAGAAATTTCTTGAGGCGGATGGGGAATTGAAAGGGATAGAGCATTACAATACATTCGCCTATGCCTTCAGGCTTGGCGCGCTGCTTATGATGGAAATTTTCGCGTGCAACGGCCAAGCCTCGGGTAAGAGCTAGTTACATTGATTTACCGCCCGAACCGAACAATCTTGTCAGACCGGTTATGGGCAGGGTTTGCAGCCATACCTTTCCGGGGCCGGTGAGGTTGCCCAGAAACAGCCCCTCGCCGCCGAAGGCAATATTTTTAAGCCCTTTGACAAACTCTATGTCAAAGGTTACGGTCGGTTCCATGGCGGCCAGGTATCCGCTGTCGATCACAAGCTTTTCACCGGGCGCAAGGGTATATTCCTTCATTTTGCCGTCAATTTCAATAAATACAAGGCCGTCGCCGCTAAAACGCTCAAGGATAAACCCCTCTCCCGCAAAAATTCCCGCGCCAAGCTTTTTGTTAAAAAATATATCGATATCGACCTTGTCCGTGCAGGCTATGAAGGCGTTTTTCTGGGCGATAAGGTCGCGCCCGCCGGATACGTCGTGCGTCATAATCTCACCCGGGAAGGACAGCCCAAAGGCGATCTGCTGATTGTCGCTCTTTGCGGTATACTGGTTAAGAAAGAATGAATTGCCCGCGAGCGACCTCTTAATCCCCTTCATTATGCCGCCGGTTGTGCTGGTGTTCATCTCGATGTCGGCCGTGCGCCATGACATGCCGCCGCGTTGCGTCACCATTGTTTCGCCCCTGTTAAGATCTCACAGCAACACGGGGAAGCTGTCGCCGATAATACTGTGTTGCATATTGAGCCCCTCCTGTCAGTCGTATAGTTCTAGATCATCCTGATGGCAAACGCCGGACACGCGCCTACGCAATAGCCGCATTTCAGGCACTTGCTTTCATCTATCTCGCACGCGTCAGTGATCGTTATCGCGTCGCTGTGGCACTCTTCGACACATGTCCCGCACCTGGTACATATGGCTTTGAACACGAAGAAATTCTTGTTTTCTATCTTGGTGTCGGCAAGTTCCGATGAGATGTCTTCACCGCGGAAATATTTAAGATTCATGTCGACTTCCCGCTTGTTCACCATGCCGACGGCATATGGGAAGCGCCCCGCGGAAAATGAGGTTATGTAATCCATGCTCTGCCTGTAACCGTTTATAAGGGTGCCGCCCGCAAGAACCTTCATCAGAAATACACCCTTACCGTTGTCATGACACTTGTTGATCGCCTGTTCCATGTCCTCGCGGCTCCCGTTCAGGACGCCCATACCGCGGCTGTTTATCAGCGGGAACACTATGTCGATCTCGGGATGCTCTGCCGCGAGGTTAACGACATCTACTGAGTGCAGGCTTATGCCGACAGCCGTAATTATCCCTTTTTCGCGGTATTCAAGCAAACATTTCAGAGCGCCGGCGCGCTGCTCAAAAACCCCGAGATCCGCGCGCGCGGCGTGAAGGAAGAATATATCAAGCTTCCTGACGCCTATCTCTTCAAGCGCTTGCTCAACGGCCGCCCGCATGTCCTCGTACGACAATGCCGGAGACTTCGTGGATATGACGGGAGTTACGCCGCTTTTTTCCATCGCCTTGCGGACATAGGTGTGCGTCTTGTAGACCTGCGCCGTATCCACAAAGTTTATGCCGGATTTCAGCGCGTGCGCCAGCACGTCGGACGCCTCCTCGGCGGGCATGTCCTTTTGAAGCGGCCCCATTGGGAGGGTCCCGAAACACAGTTCAGTTACTTCGATCCCCGTGCGCCCTATCTTTATCTTGCGCATAGCCTATCCCCCCGCTTTAACGTTAAACTTGTTCATAGCCGCCGTCGCGCCTTCTTTTAGTACGGCTATCGCGGCGTCAGCCGCCTTTTCCGCCCCCGCGGCCGCTTCCTCCAGTTCGTGCTTGGCAAACTTGCTCAGCACATAGTTGGCAAGTTCCATGCGCGGCGGCTTTTCGCCTATTCCAACCCTTACCCGGACGAATTCGTCGGTTTCAAGCTGGTATACGATGTTTTTCATACCGTTGTGACTGCCCGCGCTTCCGCGCTCCCTGATCCTTATCTGACCAAGCGCGAGGTCGCAGTCGTCGTAGACGACAATCATGTCGGAGGGAGTACGCTTGTAGAAATGAAGTATGTCGCGCACGCACTCACCCGAAAGGTTCATGTATGTCTGCGGCTTCACAAGCACAATTTTCCTTGTGCCAAGAAATCCTTCGCCGAAGTGGGCGCGATGCTTGGCTCGGTTTATCTCGACGCCAACATCCGCCGCGATCCTGTCTATCACTTCAAAACCTATGTTGTGGCGCGTTCCGGCGTAATCTCTTCCAGGGTTGCCAAGACCGATAATAAACTTCATGTCGTCAGCTTCCGAATTTTCTGAATCTGTCGTAGCGCCTTTGGACAAGAGCGCCGACATCCATTCTCGCAAGCTCGGAAACTTCATTGACAAGCGCCTCCTTTATTTCCCGGGCAAGGCTCGGAAGGTCGTTTTCCGCGCCCTCGGGGTGTTCCTCGAATACCCTGTCAACCACGCCAATATCCAGCAGCTCGTGTGCCGTGATGCACATTATGGCAGCGGCGTCCCGCGCGCGGGAGGAATCCTTCCACAATATGCTGGCGCAGCCCTCGGGCGAAATGATCGAATAGACGGAGTTTGACAACATCCATACACTGTCAGCCGCCGCCAGGCCGATTGCCCCGCCGGAGCCGCCCTCACCGATTATTATCGAAACGATGGGTACACGAAGAAGCGACATTTCGTAGAGGTTTCGCGCAATAGCCTCGCCCATTCCGCGTTCTTCGGCGCCTACGCCGCAAAACGCCCCCGATGTGTTTATCAGGGTAACGACGGGACGCCCAAACTTCTCGGCCTGTTTCATAAGTCGCAGAGCCTTGCGGTATCCCTCGGGGTGGGCGGAGCCGAAGTTGCGCAGCACATTCTCATCAATGTTACGGCCGCGCTGTATTCCGATTACCGTGACGGGTCTGCCGTCAAGCATCGCTATGCCGCCGACCACGGCCCTGTCGTCCCCAAAGCTCCGGTCGCCGTGCAGTTCCATGAAATCCGTGAAAATCTCGGAGATAAGGTCGAGAGCCGTCGGACGCGTAGTCTTGCGAGCAATCAACACCTTGTCGTATGGCTGAGGCTCCGCTGTCGTACCTGTCCTGGTATCCGGCCGCACAGTCGGCCTTGCACGAGGCTTTCCCTTGAATATGCTCATTGCGCCACCTCCGCGGGTCGTTCATCCCCGTCGGCGACGCTCACACGCTTGACCCCATGCAGCATGAAAAGCTTTGAAAGCGTAGCCTTAAGCTTTTCACGAGGAACCACGGCATCTATGAAACCGTGCTGGAGTACAAACTCAGCGGTCTGGAAGTCATCTGGAAGGCTCTGCTTTATGGTTGACTCGATAACCCTTCGGCCCGCGAAACCCACCACCGTGCCGGGTTCCGCAAGAATGACGTCCCCAAGCATAGCAAAGCTGGCGGTTACGCCGCCCGTGGTTGGGTCGGTCAACACCGTGACGTAGAGCAGGCCGGCCTCGCTGTGCCGCGCAACCGCGGCGCTTACCTTGGCCATCTGCATCAGGGATATGATGCCCTCCTGCATACGCGCTCCGCCCGATACGGTAAATACCACGGCAGGCAGCCCGTCGCGCGTCGCGTTCTCGAACATACGCGTCAGTTTCTCTCCCACCACTGAGCCCATGCTTCCCATTATAAACGTGGGGTCCATCGACCCGACATAGCACTCAAAGCCGTCCACGGTACACTTTCCGCACACTATGGCGTCGTTGATTCCCGTAGCTTCACGAAGACTAGCAAGCTTTTCAGAGTATCCCGGGAAGTCCAGCGGATTGCCGCCGGCAAGATCGGCGTCGCACTCCAAGTAGCTGCCTTCGTCGGCCGTCAACGCCACGCGCTCAAGCGCGGTAAGCCGGAAGCAGCCGCTGCACTTAGGGCAAACCTTGTGCACGCCTATCTCCTTCTTGTACACCGTCCGGCCGCAGTTGCCGCACTGATGCCACACGCCATCCGGTATCGTCGGTACGGCCTGCCTGCTTGCCGAAGCGTGGCTGTCGGTGTTTATCGTAACATATTTCTTCTTGAAAAGGTTCATGCTCTACAATCCTTTAGTTTTTCAAAATCTCCCGCGCGATAAATCCCGTGTCGACCGCGCCTTCGGCGAAAGTCGGGTTATGCAGTATGTCCAACTGGAACTCAATATTTGTATCAATGCCGTTTATAACGAACTCGTGGAGGGCGCGCTGCATCTTTGCGATAGCCTGGGCGCGATCCTTGCCGTGGGTAATGACCTTGGCGATCATCGAGTCATAATAAGGCGGGATTGTGTAGCCCGCGAACATCGCTGAGTCTACCCGCAGCCCCAGTCCGCCGCTCGGCATGTGCATATACGCGATCTTTCCGGGGGACGGCGCGAAGCCGCGCGCCGGGTTTTCGGCGTTTATGCGGCACTCCAGGGCGTGGCCTTCCATCTTTACGGCGCTTTGCTTGATGTCCAGAGGCTGTCCGGCGGCAATGCGTATCTGCCACTCCACTATGTCGATGCCCGTTACCATTTCGGTCACGGGGTGTTCTACCTGTATGCGGGTATTCATCTCCATGAACATGAACTGCCCGTCCTTGTACAGAAACTCTATTGTACCCGCGTTCTTGTAGTTTGCGGCTTTCGCGGCCAGCACGGCGGCCTTGCCGATCTGCTTGCGCAGCTCCTTGGTCAGGGCCACGGACGGAGCTTCTTCCAGCACTTTCTGGTTGCGGCGCTGTAGCGAACAGTCGCGTTCGCCAAGATGCAGTACGTTGCCGTGTTCGTCCGCTAATATCTGCACTTCAATGTGACGGGCGTTGGTGATTACCTTTTCCATGTATATCGAGTCGTCGCCGAAGGCGGCCTTGGCCTCGACCTTCGCGGCGTCAAACTGGGCGCGAAGCTCTTCCTGCGAACTAACCATGCGGATGCCCTTGCCTCCGCCGCCCGCCGAAGCCTTTATCATCACGGGGAAGCCCATCTTCTCGGCGGCCTTTTCGGCTTCCTCGTAAGTGTCTAACAATCCGTCGGTCCCCGGGATAACAGGCACGCCGGCCTCGATCATAAGCTTGCGCGCGTTGGACTTGTTGCCCATCAAACCGATGGACGCCGGATCAGGGCCGATGAACTTTATGCTGCACTCACCGCACATTGACGCAAAAACCTCGTTCTCGGACAAAAAGCCAAAGCCCGGGTGTATGGCCTGCGCTCCGGTGTTGAACGCCGCGGATATTATGTTGTTCATGTTGAGATAGCTGTCCACGGCGCGGGGCGGGCCAATGCATACGGCCTCGTCGGCAAGCTGCACGTGCAGCGCGTCCTTGTCGGCCTGCGAATACACAGCCACCGACGCGATGCCCATCTCCTTGAGGCAACGGATAACACGCACGGCAATCTCGCCGCGGTTTGCTATTAAGACTTTATTGAACACGTTACCCTCCTAGTTGGGCGCCATCGCGAACTAAGAACCTGCGGTCAATAACCGAAATGCTGGCTAGAAGTGGCGATTTTTCGCCAATCTAGGAAGCGGCGACGCCCGGGGTTCCCGCGAAACCCGGTTTTGGCTTCGTGGGGTGGACTGAGCGTACCCACAGTGGTACGCAAGGAGCCGCTGACGACCCGGGGTCCCCATAAAGCCCGGTTTTGGCTTTATGGGGTGGACTGTGGCGGAAAACCGGGGGCGGTGAATTGTCAAGTCAAGAGCAACAGTTCAGCAGGAGTTTTAAAACCAAGCGATTTTCTGGGACGATTATTAAGCAGAGACATGATCTGCGAAATACGTTCAGAGGGGAATACACT
>WRAA01000127.1 GCA_009780445.1 Defluviitaleaceae bacterium | reverse complement strand
AGCGCACCGGCACAAACACCACCAACAGCGTCACCGCCAGCGCAAAGGTCAGCAGGAACAGGATAAACGCGGCAATGCCGCCGAGTATTGTAAGTATTATCGACATCATGAGCCGTTCCGCCGTTCGCGCGTATACGCAAGCTGTGCCGCGGCAAACACCACGGCCAGCAGCGCGGCAAATATCACGCCGACAAACACCGACAGCGTAAGGAAGAACTGCAGCGGCACGATGTTCACCAGCAGGTCCACATTCGGATCCAGTAGCCACAGGTCGTTGTTGAAGAATATTTCGTGGAACACGATCCACGCCGAGTTGAAGTCGCGCGCTATCAATATCGTCAGCACGGCCAGCCCCGCGGCCAGCAGGCCGATGACCCGGCGGTACACCTTGCTGAGGGTAAGAATTATCGGCACCCGCATGAAGCAGAGTAGGGCGATTGTGGCCAGGAACCACGCCGCCGCGATATTGCGGATGGTGTCGCCCAGCACAAACAGGTTGTAAACGTCCACCATATGGAGGATTTCGCGCTCGCTGAAAAACGGGCGCAGTTCGCCGCGCACTTCTGTGTAGATCTGCAGATACGGCGTGCGGCCGCGCATATAGTCCAGCATGTGGCGCGTTACGCGCATAAGCTCGTCATGCTCCACGCCGACGACTGCCACGGTGTCGTTAACCGAATATTGCCAGCTGTAGAAACCTGTGTTAAACGAGGGCAGGTGTATCGCCGCGTACAGACACAGCAAGATCACAAACACACAGTTTGCGGCCGCGATAAGGCCGGCGATTACGGATCGTAGGTAGCTCCTTTTGCGCATGTGCAGTTACATACGCCCCAGCCGCTTCATGAACATGGGCAGAGCCTGTTCGAAGGGCACGCCGTAGCGGCGTTCGCGCGGTGTCGCCAGAGCAAGGTCAATACATTCGCATACGTAGTCCACGGCAAGCTGCATAGAATCTTGGAGAGACATGTCGTTTAGCAAGCCGGAGAGGAGCGCGCTGCCGAAGGTATCGCCGGTGCCGTGGAAGTGGCCTTCCGCACGCTTCGAGAATGCATAGCTTACCACGCCGCTTGCCGCGTCCAGAGATGCCGCGCCTATCGTGTCCTTCTCGAATGTCACGCCGGTGAGCACAACCTGCTTGGGGCCCAGCGCGGCCAGCTTGTTAAGCAGGCCGGTGATGTACGCTTCGGAGTGCGGGCCTTCCCAGTTTTCGGCGGATTCGCCAAGGATGAACGCGGCTTCGGTCAAATTCGGTATGATGATGTCGGCCTTTGCGCAAAGCTTCGCCATACCCTGCGCCATCTCCGGCGAATAGATGGGGTAGAGCTTGCCTTCGTCCGCCATTACCGGATCCACCATCACGATACCGTCGCCCCGGTAGGTGTCGAACAATTCGGCAACAAGGTCGAGCTGTTCGAAGGAGCCGAGGAAGCCGCTGTACATCGCGTCGAAGTTGATGCCCAGAGTTTGCCAGTGCGTGGATATCGGCGTGATATCCTCTGTGAGGTCGCGGTAGGTGAAGCCCGTGAAGCCGCCGGTGTGCGTCGAAAGCACTGCCGTCGGCAGTACGCTGCACTCGGTTCCGGCCGCCGAAAGTATGGGCAGGGCCACGGTGAGCGAGCACCTTCCCACGCAGGATATATCATGTATCGCGCAGACTTTCTTCTGTGTTTTCATGCAAGCATCAGATCTCCTTCGTATGTTGTGATTTTGTTTGTTCTGCACTCTCTGGGGGTCAGGTTCGTACACAAACCTGTTTACGCTGTACGCGATTACGATGCCCACTACTGTGTCCACAATATTGCCCAGGGCTTGGTGTACCGGGGACACATCCGACATGTTCAGCACAACCATCATGAACACGACACAGCCGATAGGCACGCTGTTGTTCTTGTCCATAAGGTTTAGCAGGTAGATGATGAAGATGATGCTGATGCCGGCCACTACTATGAATACGGCGAAGCTGTGTTCGCGAAAGCCCGTGGCCAAGACAACCGCGCCGGCCATGCCCCCGGCGAATGTGCCGAGTATACGCGCCGCGCCTTCCCTCAAGGTTTTGTCCACAGAATCTTGGAGGCAGATCACCGCGACAATACACGCCAGTGTCGCGCTGTTCATCCACCCTTCGGAACCCACCAGCACCCTGTAAAATATCATCACAGACACAACGGCGATGGCTGTTTTGACAGTTCTCATGCCAGGATACGGCAGTTTGTGCAAGTCTATCATACCCGATTCCCTTCTGTGATTTCCAGATAAAAGTATATCGCAAGCCGCCCCCTGTGTCAACGCCTTAGCAACTAATATTTCGCCGGTCTACTTTACAAAAAGGGTAAGAAATGCTACAATTGTCGCAAGACTATGCGTGAAAGGTTTCCGGTGCATTAAAGTGGACGTTGTGAAAAAGCTGTGGGGGTTGTGCGGCGGAAGCAAACCCTTGCTGTTGCTCGGCATATTCAGCGGAGCGGTGGCGGCGGCGTTAAACCTTACCATTCCGCTGATAACGCGGTATACCGTTGATACTCTGCTGGGGGACGAAGCGGGGCAGCTGCCGCGGTTTGTGCTGGCGGCAATTGACGGCCTTGGCGGTGAATACTGGCTCAGCCGCAACCTCTGGGTTGTGGGGCTGGCGGTTGTGGTGATAGTCGGGGCGATGGGCTTCTTCATGTTCCTGCGCGGGCGTTGCATCGTCACTGTTTCCGAAGATGTGGCGTGCAGACTGCGCAACACCCTCTACGACCACATACAGAAGCTTCCGTATGAGTACCACGTAAAGGCGCAGACCGGCGACCTCATACAGCGGTGTACGTCGGACGTTAATACGATACGCCAGTTCCTCGCTTCGCGTATCATAGAGCTTGTGAGGCTTGTGTTCAACCTGACGATCGCGGTGTTCTTCATGTTCACCCTGCATGTCGGCCTTACGTTTGTATCCTTTGCGGTTGTGCCGTTTATAATTTGGTTCTCGATAAAATACTACAAGCAGGTTTCGGAGCTGTTCCATGAAGTTGACGTAAAGGAGGCCGAGCTGCATACCGTGTTGCAGGAGAATCTGAGCGGTGTGCGTGTTGTAAGAGCCTTTGGCTGTGAAAAGCTTGAGATCGAAAAGTTTGAGACGAAGAACGCGCAGTTCCGCGACCTTGTGGTGCGTCTGCTGGACGCTCTGGCTCGGTTCTGGGCGGTTTCAAACGTGCTGACGCTGTTGCAGTACTTCCTTGTGGTTGTGGCCGCGATACACCTTAACGCCCGCGGAGAGGTCAGCGTGGGAATGTTCATCGCCTTCGTTACATACACGAACATGTTCCTGTGGCCAGTGCGCAACCTTGGGCGCGTGCTGTCGGAGTTTGGGCAGTCCAAGGTGGCTCTCGGGCGTATCGAAGAAGTGC
Organism: Defluviitaleaceae bacterium; assembly: GCA_009780445.1. Lineage (GTDB taxonomy): Bacteria > Bacillota > Clostridia > Lachnospirales > WRAA01 > WRAA01. Next base: position 2,928 of record WRAA01000127.1, on the reverse strand, counting down.
TGGCCGCCAAGGAGGACGAGGAAGGCGAGGACAACGTAACGCCGGAGCTGACGGGCGATATAGAGTTCGACGATGTAAGCTTCGGCTTTGACGACGGCGGCGATGTGCTGCGCGGCATGTCCTTCACCGTGAAAAGCGGGCAGACCGTGGCAATGCTGGGTTCTACAGGTTCCGGCAAGTCCACGATAATGCATCTTCTGCTGCGGCTGTACGAGCCGCAGAGCGGTAGAATCACCATCGGCGGCCACGCGCTCGGCACAATCTCGAAGAAGTGGCTGCGCCGAAGGGTGGGCATAGTACTGCAGGAGCCGTTCCTCTACTCGAAAACCATTTTCGAGAACCTGCGCATGGCCAAGGACGGCCTTTGTATGCACGAAGCCACACGCGCCGCCAAGGCCGCAAGCGTACACAGGGACATCGTAAAGTTCGAGAAGAGCTATGATACTATCGTGGGCGAAAAGGGCGTTACCCTATCCGGCGGGCAGAAACAGCGGCTGGCTATCGCGCGCACCATCATCAGGGATTGCGACCTGCTGATATTTGATGATTCCCTATCCGCGGTGGACACAGAGACAGACAGGCAGATACGCCAAGCCTTGAACGAGGCCCAGGGCAGCGTAACAACCTTCATCATCTCCCAGCGCGTAACAACATTGATGGACGCAGACCTGATCCTTGTGGTGGACGACGGACGCATCACCGACAGAGGCACCCACGAGGAACTGCTCACGCGGGACGGCCTGTACTCCAAAATCTGGAACATACAGACTATGATGGAAGACGAGTTCTTTACCGATAATGATATGACCTGAGTTCGACGAAGGCGAACCAGCCGCGTAAGCGGCTGAAAATGCGAAGCATTTTTCTTAGGTTATCCGCAGAATTTGCGGTGTTCTTTCCGCAAATTGTGCGGATGTAATCAAAGTTCGATGAATGGTTTCTGTTCATCGAACTCACGTTGATATGAGGTAGAGGTAAGCATGAGCGATCAAGCGCAGGCCGTACATCCCACACAATTTGAGGAGCAAGAGTTTTCGAAGAACTTTGACGCGGCGGCATGGCGCAAGGTTTTTTCGTTTGCGCGGCGGCACAAGGTTCTGTTCTTTGGCGCAATGGCCTTCATGGTGTTTGACGCGGGGGTGGACGTATTGCTTCCGCTGACCACGATGTACGCGATAGACACCTTTATCGTAGCGCAGGATATGCGCACCTTTGTGCCGTTTTTGCTTGTGTACGTGGGGCTGATCGTATTGCAGACGGTTTCAATATATGTGTTTATCGCTCTGGCCGGCAGGATCGAGGCCAAGGTCATTTACGACATACGCCGCGAAAGCTTCCACAAGCTGCAGAACCTTTCGTTCTCGTACTACGACCGCACGCCCGTGGGCTGGATAATGGCGCGTGTTACGTCGGACGTTCAGCGCATCGGCGACATTGTGGCCTGGGGCGTTGTGGACGTTTTCTGGACAGTCGCCATGATAACCATCTTGGTGGGCGTGATGTTCACGCTTAATACACAGCTGGCCATGGTGCTGCTGCTGATCATCCCTCCGCTGATCCTGGTGTCTATGTTCTTCCAGCGCAGGATCATCAAGGCACAGCGCGAAGTCCGCAAGACCAATTCCAAGATCACCGGCGCGATAAACGAGGGCATTATGGGTGCGCGCACCACCAAGACACTCACGCGGGAATCGGGCAACTTCGGCGAGTTCAGTACGCTCACCGCGGACATGCGCCGCTCCAGCATACGCGCGGGGGTGCTTTCGGCCAAGTTTATGCCGATCGTGCTGTCCCTCGGCAGCATCGGGCTGGCCATGGTGCTTAGCACCGGCGGCAACCTTGTTATGGCCGGCGCGATAAGCTTCGGCACGCTGGCCGTGTTCCTGGCCTACAGCCTGCAAATGTTCGACCCGATACAGAGCATCGCCCACATCTTCTCCGAAATGCAGTCCGCGCAGGCCTCCGCCGAACGCACCTTCGCCCTGATGGAGACCAGACCCGACATAACGGACAGCGACGATGTAGAGCGTAAGTACGGCAGCATCGAACATCCTCTCACACAGAATTGGGAGGAGATCACGGGAGAGATCGTTTTTGAGAATGTGAGCTTTGCCTACGGCGAAGGCGACGAGACCATGCTGCTGGACAACTTCAACTTACACGTACAGCCCGGCGAAAAGATCGCCTTGGTCGGCGAGACAGGGTCGGGGAAGAGCACCATTGTGAACCTGCTGTGCCGCTTCTACGAGCCTGTGTCGGGCAGAATACTGATAGACGGCGCGGACTACACCACGCGCAGCCAGGGCTGGCTGCACGCAAACCTGGGTTATGTCCTGCAAACGCCGCACCTCTTCAGCGGAAGTGTGCTGGAGAACATACGCTACAGCAACCCCGGCGCGTCTGAATCGGACGTGGTGGATGTTGCGAAGAAGATCGGCGCGCACGGATTCATCATGAAGATGGAGGGCGGCTACGGCGCGAACGTGGGTGAGGGCGGGAGCAAGCTTTCTGCGGGGGAACGCCAGCTTGTGTCGTTTGCCCGGGCAATACTGCGCAACCCCAAGATATTCGTGCTGGACGAAGCCACGTCCTCCATTGATACCCAAACGGAAGCTATGATATCCGACGCGGTACACGAGGCTCTGCGCGGGCGCACCGGGTTTATCATCGCACACAGATTGTCAACAATACGCAGCGCAGACCGCATATTTGTGATAGACAACGGCAGAATACTAGAGAGCGGGAACCACAAGGAACTGCTTCGCGCCCGCGGCCACTACTACGAGCTGTATACGAACCAGATCAAGAAAGAAGCGCGGGAGCGTCTGTTGCTATAGCAACCGGAGTATCAGGGATTAGACTGATGTATAGATTGTACACGACAACCTAAGAACACTAGGAGGGTATACTGATGAAGCTTTTGATCGT
>WRAA01000126.1 GCA_009780445.1 Defluviitaleaceae bacterium | reverse complement strand
TTACCGAGGAAGGCGAGTTCCGCGAGATATACGGCATGGACGTTATCACCGTGCCCACGAATGTGCCGGTAGCCCGCGCGGATCAGCCGGACTTGGTATACCGCAATATCGGCGCGAAGTACCGCGCAGTGGTGAAGGATATCAAGGACTGTTACGACCGCGGCCAGCCCGTGCTTGTGGGCACAATCACCATCGAGAAGTCGGAAGAGCTTAGCAAGCTGCTAAAGCGCGAAGGCATCCCGCACAATGTGCTAAACGCCAAGTTCCACGAAAAGGAAGCGGAGATTGTGTCCGAAGCGGGTCAGCGCGGTTCTGTCACCATCGCCACCAATATGGCCGGCCGCGGAACGGACATCAAGCTGGGCGAGGGTGTAACGGATCTGGGAGGCCTGAAGATCATCGGCACGGAACGCCACGAGGCGCGGCGCATCGACAACCAGCTGCGCGGGCGTTCCGGCCGCCAGGGCGACCCCGGCGAGTCCCGCTTCTATATATCTCTGGAGGACGACCTCATGCGCCTGTTCGGCTCCGAACGGGTGATGAAGGTTGTGGACACCATGGGCATGGACGAGGACGAGCCGCTGGAGAACAACATGCTCTCCAAGGCTATCGAAAACGCCCAGAAAAAGGTGGAGGGCAACAACTTCGGCATACGCAAACACCTGCTGGACTACGACCGCGTAATGAACGAACAGCGCGAGATTATGTACAGCGAGCGTATGAAGGTGCTGACGGGCGCGGACTTGAAGGACAACATCATGACCATGCTGCGCGGCGTGCTTGACCGCGCGGTGGATCTCTATACAGGCCAGACAGACCTCCCGGAGGACTGGGACATTAAGGCTCTGAACGAGAACTTGTTGCCGATCTTCCACAAGGCGGCGGTGGAGCTTAGCAAGGAGGACACAAACAGCCTGACCAAGGAGAGCCTGAAAGACCGCCTCTACGAACAGGCCGTGGCGAGGTATGAGGAGCGCGAGGCCGAGTTTACATCAGAACGCACCCGCGAGATCGAGCGCGTACTGCTCCTGCGTATCATCGACCAGAAGTGGATGGATCATATCGACGACATGGATCAGATGCGCCAGGGCATCACCCTTAGGGCATACGCCCAGCGCGACCCCATAGTGGAGTACAAGTTCCTAAGCTACGAGATGTTCGACGAACTGGGCCACAACATCCAGCAGGAGACCGTGCGCGCCATGTTCAACGTGCGTATAGCCATGCAGCCGCAGGAAGAACTCCAGAAGATGGACACCAAGGCCAAGCAGATGACGACCAACATGCAAGAACCCACGGCCAAGGGGCCGGCGAAGGCCGCGCACAAGCCCGGCCGCAATGAGCCATGCCACTGCAACAGCGGCAAGAAGTACAAACACTGCTGCGCCCTGCTTGAAACGTAACAAGCTGCTACACCGCGAACCTAGCTAGGGCGTGTTTGAAAACCTCATTCCGGCGTATTTTCGGTGCTTTTTCCGCCATACGTCGTCAGTGTCAAACTTGCGAACCACAAGGGTTCGCGGCCTTTGCCACTTCCTAGTCTAGCGAAAAAATCACTCGAAAATCCGCTGGAAGCGGGTTTTCAAACACGCCCTAGGTACTTCCATGTTGTCTAAGTTCTTTAGACAACATGGAAGTACCTTCCTGACCGCCTTTGTGGTCAAGGTTCTTTCGCACAGCATCTCGCGGAAATCCCGTCCTTGGATTTTCGCGAAGGGCAAACGCTTCATGCGTTTGCCCTGGCCGCAACCGCTGGTTGCGCCGTTATATTCAATGCCGGCTTGCTTGAACGCAACCGCTGAATTGTTTAGGCTGGTGTAAACATACCGAGGGAGATGGTGTACCATGACATTGGCTGAAAAGATCCAGGGGTTGCGCAAACAGCGGGGAATGTCGCAGGAACAGCTTGCGGAGCGGGTTACGGTTTCGCGTCAGGCTGTGTCGAAGTGGGAGCTGGGCGAGAGCCTGCCCGATATCGACAACGTTGTGCAGCTAAGCAGAATATTCGAGGTTTCGACGGACTACCTGCTAAGCACGGAGTTTGCCGGAAGCCGCGAGCGGCAATTTACGGAGGCTCCGCGGGAAAATTCGGCGCAGGAGCGGCTTGAGCCGACCTTGGCACCCGCGCGGGCTGAACCGGTAAGCGAAGCGCACGACGACGGACGGGAGGCGGCCGTTATCTACATCACAGCTACGATCGTGTACATGCTGCTGGGGTTTGTCCTTGGGCTGTGGCACCCCGGCTGGATCGTGTACTTGTTGGCGACACTGTACTACATTCGTAAGTAAATAAGGAGACAACATGCTGAAACTACAGGAACTAAAGCAAGACGCGCTGCCCTACCGCGCGAAGATCGTGGAAATGGGGAACTCCCTTTGACGTTGCGGGGGCGGAAGATGAGATAGCCGGGCTGGAAGCGGAATCGGCGCAGGCCGATTTTTGGAGCGGCGGCGAGAATTCGCAGAAAGTGCTGCAGAGGCTGAAGGCGTTGCAGCGTAAGGTTCTGGAGTATGCAACGCTGTGCGCGGAGTACGAGGATCTTGTGACGCTGATCGACCTGGGCTTCGAAGAGGACGACGAATCGGTGTATGCCGAGGCGGCGCAGATGTTCCGCGCCTTTGTTAAGCGTTTCGAGGAAAAGCGCGTGGCCACGCTTCTAAGCGGCGAGTACGACCGCTGCAACGCCATAATGGTTCTGCACTCCGGCGCGGGCGGCACCGAGAGCTGCGACTGGGTGGGGATGCTGATGCGTATGTACACCAAGTGGGGCGAGAAGCGCGGCTTTGGCGTGGAAGTGCTGGACTATCTGCCGGGGGACGAAGCCGGCGTGAAGTCTGTGACGCTGCAGATCAACGGCGAGAACGCCTACGGCTACCTGCACGGAGAGCGCGGCGTACACCGCCTTGTGCGGATATCGCCATTCGATTCGTCCGGGCGGAGGCACACGTCCTTTGCGTCCTGCGGCGTAATGCCGGAGATCGACGACGACGTGGAGGTCGAGATCAACGCCGAGGATCTGCGTATTGATACATACAGATCCAGCGGAGCCGGCGGCCAGCACGTCAACAAGACAGAATCGGCAATACGTATCACCCACATACCCACCAACACCGTGGTGCAATGCCAGAACGAGAGATCGCAGCACAAGAACCGCGACAGAGCAATGAAGATGCTGCGCGCAAAGCTGTATGAGCTTTCGCGGGCGGAACAGCACGAAAAAACGCAGGGCATACGCGGCGAGGTCAAGGACGTGTCCTTCGGTTCGCAGATCCGCAACTATGTGTTCCACCCGTACTCCCTGGCCAAGGATCTAAGAACGGGCGAAGAGACGGGCAACATCTCCGCCGTGATGGACGGCGATATCGACAGCTTCATCAACGCCTACCTCGTTTTGAAAGCCGGCGGAAGGCTGACCCTGTGAGGGAGATTATCGTAACGGCGGCCAACTGCGGCCAGCGGCTCGACAGGTTCCTGCTAAAACACCTGGACCGCGCGCCAAGGAGCTTTGTGCAGAAGATGATCCGCAAGCGCGGTGTGAAGCTGAACGACACAAAGGCTGCGGGGAACGAGACCGTGCGCGAAGGTGATACGGTGCGGATATTTCTTTCCGACGAGGTTATCGCCGGGCTGACGGCTGGCAAGTGTGTCAACCCGGACGCGGGCAGCCTTCACATTATCTACGAGGACGGCAACGTGCTGATCGTAAACAAGCCGCCGGGGGTGCTGTCGCAGCCAGACAGCGCGGAAATACGCGATTCCGTAGCCGACCGCGCCGCGCTTTACCTTCCGCCTGTATGTACGCCGGCCGTGGCGAACCGCCTGGACCGCAATACATCCGGCTGTGTTGCCGTGGGCGCGACCAATGCGGCCCTGGCCTGGCTGAACCGCGCCTTTGCCGAGGGGGACTGCGAGAAGATGTACCTGGTGCTGGCCGCGGGCGATGTGCGCGAACCCTTTGCGGTGCGAGTTTATCTGCGCAAGAATTCGCACAAGGTGGCCGAAGTGTACGCACAGCCGACCGACGGCGCGAAGTATGCCGTCACGGAGTTTGAGCCGATGGCGGCTTTCAGGGGCTGTACGCTACTGCGCGCGCGGCCGGGCACGGGGCGTTTCCACCAGATACGCGCGTCGCTGAAGTTCGCGGGTTACGCGGTTGTGGGCGACGCAAAGTACGGCGATCCGCGTGTCAACACCGACTTTCGACGCGCCTTCGGGGTGACGAGCCAGCTTCTGCACTGCGAGAGCCTCACCTTCACGCGGGAGGACGGTCTGCTGGGCTACTTGGAGGGCAGGAAGTTCCGGGCGGAACTGCCCGAGGGTTTCGCGGGGATACTACAGAAATACGGGGTGCGTGTATGAAGGGGATAGTTCTGGCGGCGGGTTATGCCACAAGGCTGTATCCGCTGACGTTGGATCGCCCGAAGGCTCTGCTGGAGATCGCGGGCAAGCCGATAATCGACTATATCGTGGAGCAGATGGCGCGGATTGAGCGCATTTCCGAGATAATCGTGGTGACGAACCACAAGTTTGCCGCGCACTTTACGCAGTGGCAGGCCGGCGTGGACTGCGGCAAGCCCGTGCGCGTGCTGGACGATAAAACAACATCCGAGGAAACAAGGCTGGGCGCGATAGGCGACATACAGTTTACAATAGACACCTTTGGCATAAACGAGGATGTGCTGATCATCGCGGGCGACAACTTCTTCACCTTCGACCTGGGCGGCTTCGCGCGGTACTACGATTCCCTGGGCAAGGACTGTGTTGTGGCCAAGGAGCTGGACGATACGGAGCAGCTAAGGGCCTTCGCCGTGGCGACGCTTGACGCGGACGGCAGGATACAGCACCTTGTGGAGAAGCCGGAACAGCCGCAGGGCAGCACGGCGATCTTCGCGGCATACATCTACACGCGGGAGACCGTGGCGCGTTTCGCGTTGTATCTTGCGCAGGGCAACAAGCCGGACGCGCCGGGTTACTTCGTGCAGTGGCTGTATACACAGGCGGAGGTGTATGCCTACCGCGTGGACGGCGAGATCTACGACATCGGCACGAAGCAGGCTCTGGATCATGTTAACGCGATTATGACGGGCAGAGCATGAACCTCCGCGGCGTTATAGACGAATTTGCCGCGGAACACGGCTGTATTGCCGGGGTCTGCCCGCCGGACGAACTGACGGAACTGCGCGGCGTGCTTGAAGTATCGGGCACGCCGTTTGTGTCGCGCAACTACCTTCTGCGGACGACGCCGAAGATGGTGTTCCCCGCGTGCGAGAGCATCGTGGTGCTGGGCGTGAGTTATGCCGGAAGCTTCGCGCCCGTGTGCGACGGCCGGCCGCGCGGTGTGCAGTCCGTAGGCTGTGCCTCGGCGGACTATCACACCACTCTGCGCGGCAAGCTGGAAGCCCTTGCGAGCCGTCCGGGTCTGCGCGGCGGAAGCTTCAAGATACAGGTGGACACGGGGCCGCTTGCGGAGCGGGAGATCGCCCGCCGCGCCGGCCTTGGCTCCTTCGGGCGCAGTCACCAGCTGGTGTCGCCCGTGCTTGGCTCCTACTTCAACATCGGCCTGCTGATGCTTGACGCGAGGATTGAGCCGGACGCGCCAAGCCCCCTAATGCTTGAGCGCTGCGCCACGTGTTCCGCGTGTATCGACGCTTGCCCCGGGGGTGCTATCGCGCCGGGCAAGCCGCTTAACTGGTCGCGTTGTGTGTCCTACATTACGCAGGCCAAGGGCGAGATGGACGCACAGTCCGCCGCGATTTTGGGCGCGCATGTCTACGGCTGTGACATATGTCAGCAGGTCTGCCCGTGTAACGCAGGGTTGGCCGCGCCCGGCATTGCGGACATAGAGACCGTAATGCCTGATCTGGAGCGCGTGGCGCAGATGGACGGCGGCGAGTTCGCCAAACGCTACGGCCATACATCAGCCGCGTGGTGCGGCATAGACACGTTGCGCAGGAACGCGCGGATTGCGCTTAGGGCGTGTTTGAAAACCCGCTTCCGGCGGATTTTCGAAGGCAAACGCCGCGAACCCGCAGTGGTTCGCAAGTTTGACGCTGACGACGTATGGCGGAAAAAGCACCGAAAATACGTCGGAATGGGGTTTTCAAACACGCCCTAGAACCTATCCTAAATAAATCAACACCACCTTGGCACGGTTTGACGCCGCTGTGACCATGTAGCGGCTCCCAGCGGATCGCACGGATAGGCGTCGTCGTCGCTACAAGGCCACAGCAACGCCAATCCGCACCAAGGCGGTGTTGATTTATTTAGGACAGGTTCTGAACAACGTATACACTTCGTGAATATGGGAGATAATTCCTGATGGG
>WRAA01000125.1 GCA_009780445.1 Defluviitaleaceae bacterium | reverse complement strand
TTTGAACCTGTGATGTAGATGTCGCAATCAAACTCTACACGGAATGAGTTGATGCACTTTTCCCAGTCCGTCACCTCTTGAATTTCATCAAAAAACAGATACGTTTTGCCGTCAATGCTTGCGACCTTCTCCGAAACTTCTTTGTGAAGTGCTTCGGCGGTGCAAAGGTGGGCGTTTCTCATGTTTTCAAAGTTGTAAAGGAGGAACTTCGTATCGGAAAGACCTTGCTCAACCAGCTCCTGTTGTATCAAATCCAGCATGACAGACTTTCCGCTGCGTCGTAAACCCGTCAACACCTTGATCAGCTCGTTGCTGATGAATGGCCGAATTCGGCTCATGTATTCTTCTCTTTTAATCATATAGCTAAAACCTCCTTGAGGGCGATAGAACCATTATATCACAAACACATCTTAATTTCAAGATAATTCATCGCATTGATTAAGATATATCTGAATTATTTCATTTTTCGGCAACAGTTTTGAGTTGTCAGCGGAAAATAAAAATTAACAAAAAAGAGCCATCCAACCTGGATAGCTCTAAACCCCTGTATCTATCAGCCTTACTTCCCATACTCAATCACATAATCACACCGACACGGAATAGGAACACCATATGGAAAGACGCACATTGACGGGTATGGACGCTCTTAACTTTAGCGTTTTGCTTGCAAGAAAGCCGGTTACAACCCTCTTTTACGTTATGGAGGTGATGAATATTCATGAGCGGGAAGTGTACAAAGAATACAAATTACTGTCCGCGCCGCAAATTTCGAAAAAAGACTATAGAAAGATTTCGGCGGAGAGGAAGAAAGTACAGGCAGAGCTTAAGCGAATCTTAGAGCCTGTTCAGTATCTTTTTCACATCGGATTTGCGAGGCGGTTTTTCGCCGGTTTAGGAACCGACGACGAATGGCGGAAAATCGACCGCAAAGACGATGGGGAAAAGATACTGAACAGGCTCTAAGACGAAATAAGACAATACTATACGATAATGCCGGCGGATATTTCAGATGCCTTGGTTGGCAAGTTCGTTAATGAATATGACAGTCATACCTACGACCCTACAGACTTTTCAGCAGTTGACGCGGTTCTCGAGCATAAAATCACAGATGTCATCACGGATGATGCTGATTTTCATAATGACAGCAGACTGACAGTGTATACATATTGTGACAACACGAAACTTAACAGCCCGAATACCTAGAGGCGGAACCTCTTGGTACTCGGGCTGTTGCGTGCTGAAGGATATTGCCGTTGTGGTTATGACGGCAGGCGCAGCTGCCAGCCGATCTGGATCACACGCGGGTACGCGATGAGTTCGTTGTTGAGGTAGTAGATTTCGTACCATCTGTTGCCGCTGCCGAGCTGGCTGCGGGCTATGGTGTAGAGCGAGTCGCCGCTTACGACGGTGTAAAGCCCTCCGGCGGCAACCGGGGCGGGAGCTGCGGGAGCCTCTGCGGGAGCTGCTACATAGGCCACATACTCTTCCGCTTCGTAAGCTTCGGCGGTGTATTCTTCCGGAGCGTAGGTTTCTTCGGCGGGTTCTTCCGCTTGAAGGTTTTCGAAGGCGGGAGCCTGCGCGTCTGCTAGATTGATGATTCTGCCTTCCACGGCAAGGTTGGAGGTGTCGGCGATTGCCATGTAGGCGATGACGATTTCTTCCAGAGTGCCGAGGTAGGCGATAGCGTCAAGGTCGGCCAGCATGGTGAAGTCGTCGCCGCCGGCGGCCATGAAGTTGTTGGTGCCCATGGTGAGAACGGTCTCGTTGTCGGCGCGGTCGATCTCTTGGCCGTTTACGCGGACGCTCTGCACACGCTCGCCGGCTTCGCCAAGCTCGTCAAAGGTGAAGCTGAGGCTTTCGGAAACTTGCAGGAAGCGTCCGGCGCCGGGCATTGCGGAAACGCTGTTTTCAAGCACTTCCCACAGGATGGCCGGCGTAACTTCAAGCACAACCAGGTTGTTGCCGAAAGGAAGCACGGACACGATGTCGCCCTGGGTCACGTCGCCGGCCGGCAGGATGTCGCGTATGCCGCCGCCGTTTGCCACGGCGATGTCGGCTCCGGAGAAGTAGAGCATTGCGTCCGCCACAAGGTTGCCGATGGGCATTTCAGCCGCGCGGATGTACTCGACCTCCAGCTCGTAGGGCAGGTAGCCGACGACGATGTTCAGCACTTCGTCCATGTCGGCCTGGAGCTGTTCGATAAGCTCGGTCACAGCCGCCAGGGGTTCGAAGTTTTCGCCGGCATATTCGCGCGTGATAAGGCTCGCGCTTATCTGCACGTCGTCTTCGTCCACTACGATCACCACGTGGCCGAGGTTGTTGTTGTGGTCGCCGACCTGCACGATGAGGGTGCCGTTAACTTCGTAGCCGTATTCGTGGATGGTGTGGCTGTGCCCGTCGATGATGAGGTGCAGGCCGTTTACGCCCTCCGCCACGTCGATGGCAAGTCCGTCCACGCGCCCTTCGCGCCTCATTCCGCTGCCAAGATGCGCCAGGGCGATTATAACGTCCACGCCCTCCGCTTCCAGCACATCCGTGAAGTACTGCGCCGCCGCAACAGGGTCGCCGAAGGTGAGTTCAGCCACATTGGCCGGATTGGTGAGGTATACTGTGCTGGGTGTCGCCAGACCGATGAAGCCAAGGCGCACTCCGGCGACCTCGATGATCGCAGTCGGCTCGAACAGCAGTTCGCCGTCAAGGTACACATTCGCCGCGATTATGTCGAAGTCGGCCATTTCGCCCAGCTCCACAAGGCGTTCCCACCCGAAGTTGAACTCGTGGTTGCCCGGGGTCAGAAGGCTGTAGCCGGCGCGGCTCATAAGCTCTACGGCGTTCTGCCCGCGGCCCAGGTTTACAAACGGCACGCCGTGGATAGCGTCGCCCGCGTCCACCAATATGGCGTTCTCCGCGCTTTCAAGAATAGCCGCGATCGTGTCTATGCCGATCACGCTTCCTGTCTGGATCAAACGCCCGTGGACATCGTTCGAGTGGAAGATGTTCACCTCGGTCGATGCAAGAACGGGTACGGCAAATGTCAGCGAAAGTGCCAGGATCGACGCCGACACGGCTGTTCTAAGTCTTTTCATAGTTAGTTTCCCTCCATCAATAATTAGCTTGAACTCCCGAAGGATTTCTGCTAAGCTAAAGATAACATCATTGTTGAACTATGTCAACAAATGTTATTACGAAAACAATAAGGTGGATATAACTCGCGTATGATAGGCCTGCTTCTGCTGAACTTGTGCTTCGGCATCACCGCAATATTTATGAATACGTTCCTGCTGGCGCAAATCTTTGTAATGACGGGCGAAAGCTTTGTGGCCTTGGGTTTGTTCAGCTTGCTGAATTTTTCCTGCATATTTATTTTCCACATAGTCGGCGGCGCGCTCTGCAAGCGGTACGGCCCGATATGGGTCACGCGGCTTTCCGCCGCTCTGGCTTGTTTCCTGTTGATCTTGATAATCGCGCTGTACGACAGGCTGGTAGACTACTACATGGTCGTCGGCCTGCTCTGGGGCTGTGTAACAGGCCTGTATTTTTGCGCCTACCAGTTCTTGGTGTCCAAGAAGTCGGAAGGCGAAGGTACCTTGGCCTACATATCGCTGTATGTGTCCGTCATATCTGTTGTGAAGCTGTTCTTCCCCGTGACCTTCGGCGCGATCATCGTCTACGGCAACTTTGTGATAACGGCGTCCATCATCTTGGCGGTGGGCGTGTGCCAGATATTGGCCACACTGCTGATCAGCCACGAACCGGACGAAAGCCGCAAGCTGGACATGAAGGGCTATTTCAAGGCGAAAAAGGAAGCGAACCATCTTCGGCAGGGCATCAAGCTATGGTTCATTATCTCGCTCACCGGTCTTGCCGACACAATCATCGTCATTACCACCGCGCTTGTCATGCTTACGTTTAACACGCACCTAAGCCTGGGAATACTGACCTCCGCCTCATATGTATTCGTCATGGTAATCTCCCGACTGTACAAGAGGGCGGGCGGTTTCAGAAAGTATTTTTACGCCGCCGCCGTCGTCCTGCCGTTGGTTGGGGTTTCGATGCTCCTGTGGTCCGTCAGCCTGTTTTCCGTAGCCCTGTTCATGGGTTTCTATCTGGGAACGCGCAACATAATCTTCATGGAAGAGGAAACCACCAGGCTGCAAGCGGCAAAATACTGGAACGGCGAAAACTACATCATGGAGAGCAACCTGTTCTACGAATCGGCTCTGGCGTTTGGCGCGGTAACATCCGCCCTGCTGGTGATAGCCATAGGGGCTTTCTATACGCAGTGGCTGGTGATCCTGCTCCTTGCCGTCGTGGTAGGTGCCTTTGCCCTGCACGCGGTGCTGCTGAAAAAGTGGCAACACAATGTACAAAAACGTGAGTTCGATGAACAAAAACCATTCATCGAACTTTGATTACATCCGCACAATTTGCGGAAAGAACACCGCAAATTCTGCGGATAATCTGAAAAATGCTTCGCATTTTCAGCCGCTTGCGCGGCTGGTTCGCCTTCGTCGAACTCAGGTTACAAAAACAACCCGGAGTGCCGGTCCTATGATTTTGACACCTAGCATGGCTAGGCAGGCCGCCGCAAAGAGCTTTCCGCCTTCCGCCGGTGTGTTGATCGCGGCCTGGCGTACGGCGCTTGATTAGGCAGCCATTTGAGTTGATGTAGGTTCAAAATTATAGGCTGTCGAACACCTCAGGCTCATTTGTTTAGTATTATCCGTTTTATGTAAAGTATGAGCAGACCGACGGTGCCTATGAGGATGAAGATGTCGGCGATGTTAAAGATCGGGCTTTTGCGGTTTGGGCAAATGTGCAGATAGTCTATCGTGGGTTGACCGAGCAGGCGGTCCAGCAGGTTTGAAGCGCCCCCGCCTATGTTTACGGCAAAGAGCCACCACGCGGCCTTGCAGTCGCTAAAGTGGCGGCGCAGCTCGAAAAATGTCTGTATCTCGCTGAGTACGGCGGCAAAACTAAAGACCATAAGGGCGCGGCGGTTGTTTGCGAACAGCCCGTTTGCCGCGCCCGAGTTGCGCGCGTGGGTTAGGTGAAACCTGCCGGGGATAACGGCGACGCTCTCGCCCGGTTTAAGATTTGTGCGCGCAAGTGACTTGCAGACCTGGTCTGCCAGCAGTATCAGAGCGGAAACGGCTATCAGTGCCCTATGCATATGTTCAGCCCCCTTGTTAAATACATGATACACCATCTTGTGTCCAAAATCAAGGGCTTGCAATGACAATTGCTATCTAGTAAAATATAGGGAAAGTTATATAGCATAGAAAGGACCATACAGATGAAGCTTGGAATAATAGGACTGCCAAACGCAGGCAAGAGCACTCTGTTTAACTCGCTGACAAAGTCTTCGGCAGAGACCAGCAACTATCCGTTTACCACCACCGAGTCAAACGTGGGGGTAGCGGCTGTGCCCGACCCGCGGCTGACCGTGCTTGAAAAAATGTACACCGCAAAGAAGCTGACCCCCGCCACCATCGAGTTTGTGGACATAGCCGGGCTTGTAAAGGGCTCGGGCAGCGGGCAGGGGCTGGGTAACAAGTTTTTGGAGCATATACGAGGGGTGGATGCGCTGGTGCACGTGGTGCGCTGCTTTGATGACGACAACGTTGTGCATGTGGACGGCGAAGTGGGGCCGCTGCGCGACATCGAGACCATAGACCTTGAGCTTATATTCGCAGATCTGGAGGTGATAGAAAGGCGCATAGTACGCGTGGCAAAGGCGGCAAAGGCCGACAAGTCGCTTGCAAAAGAGGCTGCCCTTCTCGACAGGTTAAAGGCTACGTTTGAGGAGGGCCGCATGGCAAAGAGCCTGGAGTTTGACGACGACGAGGCCGCCATATTACGCGGCATAGGCCTGCTGACAAACAAGCCGGTGCTGTACGCGGCAAACGTGGACGAAGGTGAGATGGGCGGGGGCGCAACAAGCGCCCACCTTGACGCGTTACGCGGTTATGCCGACACACAAGGCTCGCCGATGTTTGTGGTTTGCGCCAAGATCGAGAGCGATATAGCGCAGCTGCAAGACGACGAGCGCCAGATGTTTATGGAAGAGCTGGGCTGAGCAGAAAGCGGACTCGACAGGCTTATAGGCACAAGTTATGCCCTTCTCGGCCTTATAAGCTTCCTGACAGCCGGGCCAAAGGAGGCGCGCGCGTGGACCATAACTAAGGGCACAAAGGCCGTGCACGCCGCGGGTAAGATACACAGCGACATAGAGCGCGGCTTTATCCGCGCCGAGACCGTGGGTTACGGCGACCTTATATCATCCGGCACATATAACGCCGCCAAAGAAAAGGGCCTTGTGCGCCTCGAGGGTAAG
>WRAA01000124.1 GCA_009780445.1 Defluviitaleaceae bacterium | reverse complement strand
TGCGCTTGATCTCCGCGTCGATCTGCGAGGCCACTTGTTCGCCGTAGTTGCGCGCCTGGGCAAGGTCGCGCCCAAGGAACACTTCGTCGTTATCGTCGCCGAACTGGATCGGCCCCAGCACTTCGCTCATTCCGAACTTTGTAACCATGTTGCGAGCGATTGCCGTTGCGCGTTCGATATCGTTGGACGCGCCTGTGGTGATGTCGCCCAGCACGATGGCTTCGGCGGCCCGCCCGCCCAGCAGGGATGTGATTGTCTGCTCCATGAACTTCTTGGTGTGGTAGCCCTTATCTTCGCCGGGCAGGGGCATTGTGTAGCCGCCCGCCATGCCCGTGGGTACAATGGATATCATGTAGGTTGGGTCGATCTCGTCCAGCATTTCGAACATGATCGCGTGGCCGGCCTCGTGGTACGCGGTTATGCGCTTCTCGCGTTCGGAGATAACGCGGCTCTTTTTCTCCGTGCCTATGCCGACCTTGATAAAGGCGCGGCGCATCTCGTCCATGTCCACTTCTTTCTTGTTGGAGCGCGCGGAGAGAAGGGCGGCTTCGTTCAGCAGGTTTTCGAGATCCGCGGGGGTGAAGCCGGCGGTGGTCTGCGCCACAACGCGAAAGTCAACGTCGGTGCTGACGGACTTCGTTTTTGCGTGGATCTTGAGGACTTGTTCGCGCCCCTTTACGTCGGGCTTGCCCACGACTACGCGCCTGTCGAAGCGGCCGGGGCGCAGCAGGGCGGGGTCAAGGATGTCCGGGCGGTTCGTGGCGGCAAGGATGATCACGCCGTCGTTGATGCCGAAGCCGTCCATTTCCACAAGAAGCTGGTTCAGCGTCTGCTCGCGCTCATCGTGTCCGCCGCCAAGCCCGGCACCTCTGCGCCGGCCAACGGCGTCGATCTCGTCTATGAAGATGATGCAGGGTGAGTTCTTCTTGGCTTGCTCGAAGAGATCACGCACGCGGGACGCGCCAACGCCCACGAACATCTCAACAAAGTCGGAGCCGGAGATGCTGAAAAACGGAACGCCCGCCTCTCCCGCGCAGGCCTTGGCCAGGTAGGTCTTGCCCGTTCCAGGCGGCCCCACCAGCAGTATGCCCTTGGGGATACGCGCGCCGATCTCCATAAATTTCTTAGGGTGTTTCAGGAACTCGACAACTTCCTCCAGCTCGGCCTTTTCTTCCTCCAGGCCGGCCACTTGGGAGAAGGTGATCTTGCCGCGGTCGTCCAGGTTAACTTGGCGCGCGCGGCTCTTGCCGAAGTTCATCACGCCGCGTCCGCCTCCGCCTCCACCCTGCATCTGCTGGATGATAAACAGCAACAGGAAGATCGACACAACCATGATGATAACCGGCGGCAGGAAGGACATGAACCAGCTTGGCCGCGGTGTCGGAAGTGTTACGATCTCGAAGGGGAACTCGGTGGTTGCCGCCGCTTCGTGGATCATGGCCATGAATACGTCCATCACAGGGATTTCCAGCGGCGCGGTTACTCCGTCTGTGCGCTGTACAAGTGCGCGGCCGGCGTTGCCGACATCGGTGTCGCGGTTGATCTCCACGCGTTCTACATAACCTGCCTCGATATCCGCCAGCAGGTCGCTGTAGGTATAGGCGATGGTCTCGATAGGCTGGTTTGTGGCCTGCGCCGCAAACAACACAGTTATGATGAACGCAAATATGATCAGGTAGATCGTGAATGATCGAGAATATTTTTTCAATGAACAACCCTCTTTCAGTGCAATTTCATGATGTACACTTAAATACTATCATATCTCACACGCAAAATCAACTAGAAGATGCTTCAACAAACTGCATGGTGCCGATGTAGGGCAGATTGCGGTAACGCTGCATATAGTCCAGCCCATAACCAAGGACGAATTTGTCCTCGATTGTGAAACCTACGTAGTCGGGCGTTACGTCGTCCACTATGCGGCGGGAGGGCTTGTCCAGCAGGGCGCATATCTTGAAGCTGGCGGGCTTTTGGCGCAGGAGGTGTGCGCGGAGCTGGCTTAGTGTCGCGCCGGTGTCGATGATGTCCTCGATCAGGACTACGTGTTCGCCCGTGATAGTGTTGGTGAGGTCCTTGCTGATCTTGATGATGCCGCTGGAGTTCTGCGCGTCGCCGTAGCTGGCGGCCTCGAGGAAGTCCATCTTCAGGGGCATGGAGAGCTTCTTGGCGAGATCCACAAAGAACACGACCGCGCCCTTGAGCGTGCAGACCAGGGTCAGCGTTTCGCCGGTGAAGCCGGCTTCGATCTCGCGTGCGAGTTCGCACAGGCGTGCGTCTATTTCTTCCGCGCTAATCATGGGTAGTACGACTTCCTTCAGAGATGGGTTCATGTGAGTGCCTCCAGATTGTGATGTGTAGTGTTTCGCCGCGCGGAACTGCGGTATGGCCGTGCGGCGCGGGTGCGTGCTTGCGGGATGTTTCGCCGCGGGCATTAAGCACCCAGAGTATGACATGCCCCTGCGCGATCAGCGGGATTAGACCGCGATCCGCGCGCGGAGTCTTGGTGTCGATGAAGTGGTCCTTCAGCTTTTTCGAGCCGAAGATGTCGCCGGGCCTACGCGTGCGCAGGGTTACGGGTGTGTGTGCGTCCGCCGCGAAGGCCGCGTACTGCGCGTGCGGCGGCATATTGCCGGGTTTGCGGCGGGAGAGCAGGACATAGCTTTGCAGTTGGGCGATGTAGGCAGGGCTGTCGTATACCAAAGTGTGGGCGAAGCCGCTTGGGGCCTGCGCGGGGGTGCCGAGGCGCAGGCTGTCGTAGGATTTTTCGGCGCAGAGGCCGCCGCCGATGTCCGCGCGTCTGCCCGTGTGGCCGCCGGCGATGTCCAGAGCCGCCTGTACGTGCGCGGCCGAGATGTCGGTGGCGCTGCCGCGCAGGGCGTGAACCGCGAGGCGGACAACGCGGCGCGTTACGGCGGGGTGCGCGGCCAGAAGGCGCGGAATGTGAAGAGTTACCGCGCCGGGTTCGCGGGTGGCGGTGCATTGTTCCAGCGCGGCTTGAGCGTGGCTCTCGATGTAGTCGTTGTCGTCGCGGGTGAGTTCTGCTGTGCGCGTGATGGTGTCGGCGATGTTCGGGTTGAAATCACGCGTTAGCTGCGGCAGAAGCTCGTTGCGCAGCTTGTTGCGGGTGTAGCTGTTGTCCGCGTTTGATTCATCTTGGACGTATGTTATGCCGTGGCGGGTGTTGTACGCCAAGACCTGCGCCCGCGTGACGGTGATAAGCGGGCGCACGATGTTGCCGCGTTTGGGCCAAATGCCGCCAAGGCCGAGGGAACCCGCGCCGCGCAGGAAGCGCATCAGCACGGTCTCTACATTGTCGCTGTGTGTGTGGGCTGTGGCGATTTTGAAGTCCCCGTCCAGATCCCTGCCGCATAACTCGAAACATTGATAGCGCAGATCCCGCGCGGCGGCTTCCGTGCCGGTTTTTAGCGCGGCGGCGTGGGCGGGGGTGTCCACATGGTAGACACACAGCGGAACGCCGGCCGCTTCGCACCGCGCCCGCACGAAGGTTTCTTCCTGACCGGAAGCTTCGCGTATGCCGTGGTGTATGTGTGCGCACACAAGCCGCAGATCCAGATCGTGCCGCAGACGCGTCAGCACGTGCAGGAGGCACATGGAATCCGCGCCGCCGGAAAGCCCCAGCACTACGTTGTCGCCGCGTGAAAACATCCCGTGGCGGGTTATGGTGTCGAATATTAGGTCGTTCATGTATTCCACCGATGTTTGAGGGTATACTATATCCTTGACATTATATATGATAGAGGGCGGAGAGTAAAGCTATGTTGCGAAAAATTTATATATTGTTCACAATTACGATGCTGGCGGCGGGGTGCGGCGCGGGCGAGACGCAAGCGCAGAGGCCGCAGACCCAGGGCGCGGCACAGCGTTCGGGCACTGCCGATGAAACGAAGGGCGGCCAAGCCATCGAGTTTGCGGCGTTAAGCGGCATCACCCCGCTTGACGAGAAGCAGCTTACCGTCATGGTCTACATGAACGGTTCGGACCTGGAGAGCGAGTACGGCGCGGGCAGCGAGGATATCGCGGAGATGATCGCGTCCGGCTACGACGAGGAGCGTTTAAACGTGGTGCTGTTCACGGGCGGCAGCCATGTCTGGTGGCGCGACGACATCCCCGACGACGTGAACACGGTGTTCTTCCTGCGTGACGGCGAGCTTGTGAAGGTGGCGGACGCGGGCGAGGCCTCCATGGGGGATCCGCAGGTGCTGGCCGGCTTTGTGCGGCTTGCGCGGCAGACCTTTCCCGCGCGGCAGTACGGGCTGGTGCTGTGGAACCACGGCGGCGGCGCGGTGGTGGGCTTCGGCGCGGACGAACGCTTCGAGCATATGCCCGATGTGGCCCTGATGAAGCTGGCGGACATCGGCAACGCGCTTGACATGGCGGGGCTTGGCGGCGGCGACAAGCTGGAGTTCCTGGGCTTCGACACATGCCTGATGGCCACCATCGAGATGGCGAAGATCGCCGGCGCGTATGCGCACTACTTCATTGCGTCGGAAGAGGTGGAGCCGGAGCAGGGCTGGGACTACGCCTTTCTGGGCGATATCAGACCCAATGACGGAGGGCGGGAGATTGGCGAGCATATCGTTCGGCGTTACGCGGAGTTCTATGTAGATTCGGAATGGGTGGACCTGCTTACTATGTCGGTGACGGATCTGTCCAAGGTGGGCGAGCTTGCGTTGGCCTTCGAGGGCTTCGCGCTGGCCGCGGGGGACGCGCTCAAGCAGGGTGAGTTCCGGCGGCTTTCAAAGGCGCGGCGCAGTACGCGCAACTTCGGAAGCGGCGGCGAGGACGGCGAGAGCGACATGGTGGACATCCGCGAGATGGCGCGGCTTCTCGAAGGCACCATCGACAGGGCAGTCGTGCGGAGCCTCAAGGACGCGCTGGAGACGGCGGTCATCGTCAACTACACCAACTTCGACTACCGCCTGGGCGGCCTGGCCGTGTACTACCCCTTCTTCAACAAGGAAGGGCTGGACGATAACCTGCGCACCTACGCCGCAATGAACAAGCTGCCAAACTACACGGCCTATATCATGAAGTTCGCCGAAGAATTGCAGAGACCGCGAATATTCCGCAGGCGCGGCGCGGCCGGGCGCGGGCAGGGCGCGGAGTTTGCCCTGACGCAGCAAGAGGCCGCCAACGCCGCGGACATTCGTCTCACAACGTGGCAGCCTCTGGGCTTGGAGCTTGGTTTCGGCGAAGCGGCGTACAAGCAGGTGGGCGAAACGCCCGGCGTGATGCTGGGGCGCGACCGCGAGCCGCACTACGCCGAAGAGCTGTACTTGCTGGACGGCCGCCCCGCGTGCCTCTACGCCGACGGCGCGGCCACACAACGCCGCACGATCCCGGCCGTCCTGCACGGCGACGACGTGAACATCATCGTGCGGCGCGACACATCGGCGGAGGGCGGGTGGCGTATTGTCGGCGCGGTACCCACCTCCAACGGCGCGTTCAACACCGTGGACAGAAAGATGGTGCGCTTGCGTGACGGCGATACCCTCGCCCTGCGCTACTACGTCATAAACTTTGACGAACACGGCAGTGCGGGTGACCACCGCGCCGGCGAACGCTGGATTACGGGCGAAGAATTCACCGTGCGGGGCGAGCCGCGCCTCACACGCGGACAACACACAGACGGCCTAAACCGCAAGCTCAACCTGATTGACCACAGGAACAACAACTACTTCATACCCGTGTCATAGCGATTTATTTCGCAAGATTGTAGATTGCCAGGACGTCCTGCCAGCGCAGTTCCTTCAGGCCGCCGAGGGGGTTTTCTGTTTGGCCTTGCGGAACCCTGGTGAGGGTGCTTTGCTTGGCCATCAGCTCCAGCTTGTCGCCGCCGATGCCCAGGTCTTGCAGGGTGGACGGCAGGCCGATGCTCTTGTAGAAGGCGCGCAGACGCGCGATTCCCTCCCGCACGATTGCGTCGGGGTCGCGGAAGCTTGCGTTAACGCCCATCACGTTTACGGAGAACTGCACGAACATCGGCATGTTGTCCTTGCAGACATACAACATCCACGCCGGCGTAAGCACCGCAAGCCCCGCGCCGTGGGCTACGTCATAGTGCGCGGAAAGCTCGTGCTCCATGTCGTGGCAGGCCCAGTCCTCTTCGCGCCCCAGGCCGAGAAGGCCGTTGTGCGCCACGGTGCCGGCAAAGCCGATCTCGCCCCAGGCTCTGTAGTCGCTCATGTCGGCGCAGACCGCGGGGGCGTTCTTGATGATGGTGCGCAGGGTGGCTTCGCAGAGGCTGTCGGAGAGGTCTGTGTCCGTGGTGTTTGTGAAGTAGCGTTCAAAGATGTGGGACATCATGTCCGACACGCCGTAGGCCAGCTG
>WRAA01000123.1 GCA_009780445.1 Defluviitaleaceae bacterium | reverse complement strand
GGATCAGCACCATGATGATCGTCGGGTTCTCCGATATGTTGAGCAGGGCTGCTATGACCATCTGCGGCAGGCGTTCCCGCGCCAGTATCCAGCCCAGAATCTGCGCGGACGCAAGAACAAACATGATCGTCGCGGTGGACTTGCCCGCGCTTATGAATATGCGCAGGATCTTCTTCGGGTTAAGCTCCTTTAAGTAGATGCCTGCGAAGAGGCCGTAGACCACGGCGACAACACCGGCTTCGGTGGCTGTGAAGATGCCCGAGAGTATGCCGCCGATGACGATAAACGGCATGACCAGGGCGACGGCCGATTCCCGAAACGCCGACAGAATCTCACCGAGCTTCGCCTTCTCCCGCGCCTTGTAGCCGCGCTTCACAGATATGATATACGCCACTGTCATCAGCGAAAAGGCTATCATGAAGCCCGGCACAATACCGCCAAGGAACAGCGCGCCTATGGACTGCCCCGTGATAGATCCGTAAATGATCATCATGATGCTGGGCGGCTTTATCGCGCCCAAGGTGGACGATGTGGCGGTTACTGCCCCCGCGAACTCCGGCGGATAACCTTCCTCCACCATGGCGGGGATCAGCATGGAGCCTGTCGTCGCGCTGTCGGCCGCGGCCGATCCGTTTACGCCCGAGAACAGTATGCTCGCCAATATATTAACCTGCGCAAGCCCGCCGCGGAGATGCCCCACCAGGGTGGACGAAAACCTCACGATCCGCCGCGTTATCCCCGCGCTGTTCATCAGCTCGCCCGCCAGCAGGAACAGCGGAATGGCCATCATGCTAAAGGAGTCGATCGCCACAAACATACGCTGCGGCACAACAATCAACGGCACGTCGCCGCCGACAATCAGCGCGATAAAGCTGGACAAGCCCATCGCATAGGCAATCGGCATACCAAGCATTATCAACACCAGGAATGATACGGCCAATATTATAAGCACTTACTGCGCCTCCCCGCTCTGCTCAGACATTGCCGCGGACGGCCTTTCCGTGGTTGCGGAAACTCCCCAAAGCCCGGCCACTATCACGCGCAGCGAATTAACTATCATAATCACCGCGCCGACGATGATTCCGAAGTAGACATAACCTATGGGTATCTGGAGCGCGGGCGAGCTTTGCTCGAAGTTCAGCATGGCCAGCGTATACCCATAGCGCAGCAACAGCACCGACACCACCAGCACCGCAACGTCGATCATTACCTGGTAGTACTTCTTGAACCTCTTGGGAATCAGGTTCGGTATGGCGTCAACGGCGATATGCGACCTGTTCACCACACCCAAGCCGGCACCCAGGAACACCAGCCACACGAACAGATACCGGCAAAGCTCCTCGGCCCAGGGGATGGAGTTGTTGAGGGCATATCGAAAGAAAACCTGCGTAAACGCCACAGACGCAAAGCCCGCTACGCAGAAGAACATCACAATCTCAACAGAACGGTCGAAGTAGTACAGCACCCTTTTTACCGCACCCATAAGCCCCTCCCTAGATAAGAGCCTGTACTCATGCCATAGTTGACGCAAATACAGGCTCTACATAATTCTGTATCGCCGCGTTAGAACGGCGTATTCCTTGCTCTTTCGATGATCTCCATTCCGCCCAGCCTCTCGGCGTATTCTTCGTACAACGGCTCGACAGCCGCCGCAAACTGCGCCATTACCTCCGGCGAAATATCGTTGATGATCATGCCGTTGGCCGTCGCCTGTTCTATGAGGGCTTGCTCGTCCGCGATCACCGCCGAGCGTATGTTGCCCGAATATGTTCTTACGGCGTCCCTAAGAAGCTGTTGATGCTCCGCGGGCAGCCCGTTCAGCACTTCATCACGCACGGTAATGATCGACGCGGCGAAGATGTGGTTGCTCTTGGATCCATACCGCGTAACCTCGTACATCCTGTTGGAGATTATAGATTCCGGGAAAACTTCGAAGCCCGCTACGACGCCGGTTTGCATCGCCGTGTAAAGCTCGCCCCAGGGTATCGGCGTTGCGTTCGCGCCCAGCAAGGTGAAGGTGCTGATAAACGCGGGGGATTCCGGTACGCGCAGGGTCATGCCGCCAAGGTCTTCCAGCGTGTACACGGGGTGGTCGTTGTTCCAGATCCAGCGGAAGCCTTGATCCACAAAACCAAGGTAGCTGACCCCGAAATCACCCGACATTGATCCGAAGAGCTCATCGCCCAGGTCACTTTCGACAACCGCCAGCACATGGTCATAGTTTTCGAATATAAACGGCAGCGAGAACAGCGCGAGCCTGCTGTCGAAGTTCTCCCAAACGCCAAGGGAGATGTATGTCATGTCTACGGTGCCCATCAGCATACCTTCCGCAAGGTCCCGCTCGTTGCCCAGCTGGTTGGCGGGGAAGATCTGAATTTCCAACATTCCGCCGGACTGCTCGTACACAAAGTCCGCCATCTGCGCCATATGCACATGGGCGATAGACTCGATGGGTTGGCCGTGCGCCAGCCTCACAACGGATCTTTCGGCCTCGGCCGGAGCTTCCTGCCCGGCGGCCTGCCCGGTTGCGGGCGCAGTGGCCGGGGCTGTCGGGGCTGTACACGCGCCAAGCCCGGCGGCCAGACCAACGGCAAGCACGGCAGCGGCCGCGTTCTTCAACAAATGCTTCATACACATTCTCCTTTGAGAAGCTGAGGTGTGTTTGGAGTTTTCAAACACGCCCTAGGTAATATCCGCGACACTGTCTCGCATGATAATGCTGAATTCCTCGAGCTTTATGAATGACTGCTCCGTTGTCCTTGTTTCGATACAGCCGATGAGGTTACTTGCGGCCAGATCGGCCAGCTTTTCCACGCTGGTTTCAACCGTGGACAGCGAAGGCACTATGTACTTGCCGGCCTCTACGTTGTCAAACCCCATGACCGAAACATCCTTGGGAACCTTGTAGCCAAGTTCGGAAAGCGCGCGGATCGTGCCGAAGGCCGTGAGGTCGTTTGCACAGAACACCGCCGTCGGGATGCTGCCCTGGATGTTTAGGAAGAGGTTCTTCGCGGCCTCGTACCCGCTCTGCTCCCGGTGGATGTTTGCCGTGACGACAATGCTCTCGTCGAACACCAGCCCGCCCTGCCCCAGGCTGTCCCGGTATCCGGCAAACCGCTCCTTTGACGACGCCTTCTCCATCGAGCCTACGATATGCGCGATCCGCCTATGCCCGTACCGTATAAGAACTTCGACGGCCTTGTACGCGCCCAGATAGTTCTCGGTGTTCAGCAGTATTATCCCGGGCATGTCTGGCTTCTCCCGCTGGTTGACGAGCATCGCGTAGTGGTTGTTCGCCGAAAGCCATTGCAGCACGTCGTCCTGCACGATCTCGCCCATAAATATTCCGCCGGAGATTATCTTCTGCGTGTAGATGCCCTTTACGGCCTGCATCACCTCACCTGACTTCACAACGGACACCAGGAGGTGGCAGCCCCTTTCCTGCAGCTTGTCCGCTATGTGCGCCATAAACATTGAGTAAAACGGAGATGAACAGATTATGTTGCGGTTGTCCGCGCCTTTGTCGAGAATGAACAGGCCGACAACATTGCTCGGCTTGCCCGCAAGGTTGCGCGCCGCGTTATTCGGAGAATAGCCGTACTTGTCGATAACGGCCTGCACCCTGGCGCGTGTTCCTTCCGGCACATTGGAATACCCGTTTACAACTCTGGACACAGTACTGCGGGACACCCCGGCTATCCTTGATACCTCGAAACTATTCATATGCACCCCCTCGTTTGCGAACACGCGTTTACAGAAGTATCTTAAACTATACAACATTCGACACGAAAAGTCAATTAGCACTAATTCACAATCTGAAATTTCTGTTTTTGTAAGCTTTTAACAAAGACAACTTCAAGCCCCTCACACCGGCTGTTTCGCCAATGTATATCAGCATTTTCCCGCGTATCGCAAGCTTCTCGGCCTAGGTTTCGCCCGCGGCTCCACAGAAATTTCGCTCTTGTGCCGCCCCGTGTCCTGTGGTAGAATATACTCATCACATTGTGAACACGTATTTACAAATGACTATGAAATGAGGTGAAGTGTGTTATGGAACCGTACAATGTACACTGCAAGGCGGATTCCCGTCCGTCAGAGCTTAGGATAACCGACATGAGGTTTGCGGACATCATCGGCGCGCCGATGAACTGCACAATCCTACGCATCGAGACTAATCAGGGTTTGTTTGGCTACGGAGAAGTCCGGGACTTTTCCAACAAGATGTATGCCTTGCAGCTCAAACGCCTGCTTATCGGCGAAAACCCCTGCGACATCGGCAGAATCTTCAACAGGATCAAGCAGTTCGGCGGACACGCCAGGCAAGGCGGAGGGGTAAGCGGAGTGGAAGTGGCGCTGTGGGATCTTGCCGGGAAGGCCTACGGAGTGCCGGTATACCAAATGCTGGGCGGCAAGTTCCGGGACAAGATACGGATCTACTGCGACACTGACGTAGACGGCAAGCACACCGGCGCGGATATGGGGGCGGCGCTTAGCGCGAGAATGGCCAAGGGTTACACCATGCTCAAGATGGATCTGGGCGTGGATCTGCTGATCGACGAACCCGGCACGTTAAACGCCCCACTGGGCTACATCGACACTATGCGGAGGTTCAGCCGGCAGGAGCTGTCCTTCGGCATCACCGACAAGGCCTTCGCCGAGTTCATGAGCATCCCCCACCCTTTCACATTCCTGTCCATCACCGAAAAGGGGCTGGATCACCTCGAGCAGTATGTCAAGGACGTGCGCGGCACCATCGGCTGCGAGATCCCCCTTGCTATCGACCATATCGGCCATGTGGATCTGCAAAGCTGCATAAAGCTTGGCCGGCGTCTGGAGAAGTATAACATTGCGTGGATGGAGGACTGCATACCGTGGTTCTACACGGAGATGTGGAAGGAGCTTAGCCGTTCCTGCGCCGTGCCTATGTGTACGGGCGAGGACATCTACCTGTGCGGCGGCTTCGCCCCGTTACTGCAAAGCAATGCCGTGTCGGTGATCCACCCGGACGTACTCACAGCCGGGGGGATCATGGAGACCAAGAAGATCCTGGACGCCGCGTGGGATCACGGTATCGCCGGGGTGCTGCACATGGCCGAAACGCCCGTGGGCTGTATGGCGGCGGCGCATGTGGCGGCGGCGGCCGGCGACAACTTCGTGGCGATGGAGTTCCACTCGCATGATGTTGATTGGTGGCACAGCATTGTAAAGGGATGGCGCGAGCCGCCCATCAAGGATGGTTGGCTCACCCTGCCGGACAAGCCCGGCCTTGGCATCGAAGAACTTGACGACGAAGTTCTTCAAGCGCACATCAACCCCGAGCGTCCGGGGCTGTGGGAACCCACGGAGGTATGGAACACGGAATGGTCTCACGACCGAATATGGAGTTAAGAGGAGGCGTACTATGTCTGCTAATGCTGAACGCGATCTGTTCGAGATGTTCACCACCGAGCTGTATACCCCTGTAGTGGGCGATATTCTGGACGGCCTTGGGCTGTACCATCAGTTCCTGCCGCAGGCCATTGGCCCGATCCGCGAGGCCGACAAGATGATCGGCCGCGCCATGCCCGTGCTGATGATTGATGTCTACGGGCAGCAAAAAAAGCCCTTCGGCTACCTGACCGAGGCTCTCGATCAGCTGGAAGAAGGGGAGATTTACCTGGCAAGCGGCGGCGAGATGCGCTGCGCCTACTGGGGCGAACTGCTGACGGCCGTAGCGCGGGTGCGCAAGGCCAACGGCGCGGTGCTTAACGGATACTACCGCGACACCCCGCAAGTTCTGGAGCAGAACTTCCCGGTATTCAGCCGCGGGCGTTATGCCCAGGATTCATCCGTGCGCACACAGGTTGCGAACTACCGCTGCCCCATCGAGGTTGGCGGGGTGTGGATAGAACCCGGCGACCTTATCTTCGGAGACTGCGACGGCGTGCTGGTGATCCCCAAAGGCCGCGTCGAAGAGGTCAGCCACAAGGCACTGGAGAAGGCGCGGGGCGAAAAGAAGGTCCGCAAAGCTATCGAAGACGGCATGAGTGCCACGGAGGCCTTCCGCGTTTTCGGAATACTGTAACCTGAGTTCGACGAAGGCGAACCAACCGCGTAAGCGGCTGAAAATGCGAAGCATCTTTCTTAGGTTATCCGCAGAATTTGCGGTGTTCTTTCCGCAAATTCTGCGGATATAATCAAAGTTCGATGAACGGTTTTTGTTCATCGAACTCACGTATTGTAAGGAACTGTTTAGGGCGTGTTTGAAAACCCGCTTTCGGTGAATTTTCGAGCATAATTTTTTGCCGGGCTAGGAAGCGACGACGACGCGAACCCTTGTGGTTCGCTAGAATGCTGTGTGCCGGTGGCACACGTCTAGCATCCGGAGCGTC